>JAJYKK010000086.1 GCA_021788645.1 Pseudomonadota bacterium | reverse complement strand
TTAGGCATTAGACGTGTTTCTGTTGTTCGATGTGCTGTTTGATCACTTCCAGCGGTATCCGTATATCAACCAAAACCATTCGCTCACCCCATGTCTGAAGCCAGGGGCTTGCGCTCATACTTGGTCATGACCTTCTTCTGGTACGGGCTTGCCCCTTTGTCTCTGGTTTTGTGGCTGTTCGGGACGCCGGAGCGCCGGCGCCGGCGCGCGCGCCGCGAGGCCGCGCTCCGCCCCGACGCCCCGCCTCCCGCGCCGGAAGAGGACTTGACGGCCCAGCGGGCACCCCAGTGAACCGCGCAGTGCCGCACGCGCGCTCGGATGCCTGAACCTCATTCGTCCTTGAGCCAAATGGCCGCCGCCATCCGTCCGGTGGCGCCGTCCCGCCGGTAGGAAAAGAACCGTCCGGCGTCCCGGTAGGTGCAATCGCCGCCGCCATAAACGCGCGTCACGCCGCAGGCGCCCAACCGCCGCGCGGCAAGCGCGTAAATATTGGCGAGCCATTTGCGCGGGGTGCGCGCCGCATCGGCGGCCGCGGGCCGCGCCACGAACGCCACGGCCGCCGCCGGGTCGACCGCCAGGAAGGCCTGCCTGACCTCGTCGCCGACCTCAAAGGCGGTGGGCCCGATCGCCGGGCCCAGGAAGGCGAGCAGCTCCGAGGGCGCGACTTGCATGCCCTGCACCGTGGCCTCCAACACGCCGGCCGCCAGGCCGCGCCAGCCGGCATGCGCGGCAGCCACCACCCGGCCCAGCCGGTCGCACAACAGAACCGGCAGGCAGTCGGCCACCATCACCGCGCAAACCACCCCCGCTTCGCGCGCGACCGATGCGTCTCCCTCGGCGTCCGCGGGGGCCGCGCAAGCCTCCACAACACCTGTCCCATGCACCTGCTTGAGCCAGCAGGGCTCATTCGGAAGCACGGCGCGCAACCGGGCGCGGTTGCGCGCCACCGTTGCCGGATCGTCGCCGACATGCAGACCGAGGTTCAGCGTGTCGAAAGGCGCTCGCCCATAGCCGCCGGCGCGCGTCGTGATCAGGGCCCCGACCCGCGCCGGCGCATCCCATTGCGGCACGATCCACGGATGAGGATCAGCCAAGGCCGGCCTCCCGCCGGAGCACGGCGATCAGCGCCATCATGTCGTGGGGCGTGGACGCGGCCCATTGTATGGCGTCTTGCGTCGCCGGATGGATGAGCCCGAGCCGGGCCGCGTGCAAGGCCTGTCGGCCGAAAGCGAGCACGGCGGCGCGCAAGGGCGCGGACAGCATCTTGGGCTTGTGGCCGTATACGGGGTCGCCCAGGAGCGGATGGGCGATCGACTGGAAATGAACGCGGATCTGGTGGGTGCGGCCTGTTTCCAGTTGGCATCGCACGAGCGTATGGCCGCCCAGCCGCTCGACGACCTGGTAGCGGGTGGCGGCCGGCTTGCCGCCGGCCACCACCGCCATCTTGGTGCGGTGCACGGGATGTCGCCCGATCGGCGCCTCGATGCGGCCGTCGTGATCGAGCGCCCCCTGCACGATGGCCAGATACTCCCGCCTGACCGAGCGGGCCTGCAGCTGGCGCACCAGGTTCGTTTGTGCCTCGAGCGTCTTGGCCACCACCAGCAGTCCGCTGGTATCCTTGTCGAGCCGGTGGACGATGCCCGCCCGTGGCACCGCGGAGAGGCGCGGCAGATGATGAAGCAGCGCGTTGAGCAGGGTCCCTTCCCGGTTGCCGCAGCCCGGATGGACCACGAGGCCCGCAGGTTTGTTGACCACCAGAATCGCCTCGTCCTCATGCACGATGTCAAGCGCGATGGCCTGCGCCGCATGGGCGGCCTCGCCGTCTTCCGGCGGTGCTTCGAGCCAGATCCGCTCCCCTCCCCAGACGCGTTCCTTGGGCACCGCGCCCCCGCCGTTGAGTCTCACTTTTTCCTCGCGGATCCAGGACTGCAGCCTCGCGCGCGAGTGCTCCGGCAGCAGCTTTTGCAAGGCTTGGTCCAGCCGCAGCCCGGCGCACGCCTGCGGGACGATCAGGACAACGGATCCTGTGGGCGCGGCAATTGCGTTATAATCGGGTACTTTTTTTTCGGACGTGATCATGAAGCGTCGTTTTGCGTTAGTCCTGCTGCTCTCACTCGCCGCCTGCGGCCATCTCTCGAAGCCCATCGACAAGACCCGCGGCTGGTCCGCCGAGAAGCTGTACGCCTCGGCCAAGCATCAGATGGATATCGGCAACTATTCGAATGCCGTCGGCCAGTTCGAGACCCTCGAGGCTCGCTATCCCTATGGCCCCTATGCCGAGCAGGCGCAGCTGGACATCGCCTACTCCTACTACAAGGACGACGAGCCGGTCTCGGCGGTCGCCGCCGCAGACCGGTTCATCAAGACCTACCCCGACAATTCGCACGTCGACTATGCCTATTACCTGAAGGGAATCATCAATTTCAACCAGGGGCACGGCTTCCTGGCGACCCTCGGTGCCGAGGACTTCGCGCAACGCGACCCAAAGGCCGCCGAGGCTTCCTTCGATGCCTTCAAGGCGCTCGTCACACGATTTCCCAACAGCAAGTATACGCCGGACGCCCGCGCACGCATGATCTACCTCGCCAATGCGCTCGCGATGCATGACATCTACGTGGCCCAGTACTATATCGTCCGCGGCGCTTACCTGGCGAGCGTCAACCGGGCGCAATACGTGTTGCAGCACTTTCCCCATGCCCCGGCCCGGGAGCAGGCGCTCGCCATCATGGTCGTCGCTTACGGCAAGATGGGATTGCCGACCCTCCAGGCCGATACGCGCCGGGTCTTGCAGCTCAACTTCCCGCACAGCCGCTACCTCGCGGGCGCGCCCGTCATTCAGACCCAGCCGTGGTGGAAGTTCTGGTGAAAGGGCAAGGCGCGCGCCCGCGCTCAGATCGCGGCTTCGCCGCTTTCGCCGGTGCGGATTCGAACCACCTCCTCCACTGACGTCACGAAGATCTTCCCGTCCCCGATCTTCCCCGTGCGCGCCGCCTTCACGATCGCCTCGATCGCCGGCTCGAGCAGGGCGTCGGGAAGCACCACCTCGATCTTGACCTTGGGCAGGAAATCGACCACATACTCCGCCCCCCGGTAAAGCTCCGTGTGCCCCTTCTGGCGCCCGAACCCTTTCACTTCCGTCACCGTGAGCCCGGTCACGCCCCGCTCCGACAGCGCTTCCCTGACTTCATCCAGCTTGAACGGCTTGATAATGGCTTCAATTTTCTTCATCCGATTCGCACCGGGAACCGCGGCGTCTCGGCCCGCTCCCGCTCGAACCGGCCAGGAGGGAGCGCACAGCCCGTTCCCGTTCTCCTTAATCGTTCAGGTTAAACCAGCATGCCCCCGGAGGGGGCGCCTCACGGGGTCACACACCCAGGCGCGGGCCGGCACGGTATGCCTGTCCACGCCGATCGAGGGATTGAGGCTCGGCACGCGCCGAAGGCCATCTTCGGACGAACGCGCCGAACCGTCAATCCCCTCGTCGGGCAGCCCCCGGAGCCCCGCTGCCCGGGAGCGCCAGAAGCCCGTCAGGTCCGGCGCGCCAGGGCTTCGGCCACAGCATCGCCGATGCCCGCGGGCGAGTGGGCGACGACGACGCCCGCCGCCTCCAGCGCTCGGATCTTCTCCACCGCCAACCCGCGGCCAGCCGCGATGATGGCGCCGGCATGGCCCATGCGCTTGCCTGCCGGTGCCGTCTGGCCCGCGATGTAGGCGGCGACGGGCTTGCGCACCGAGGAGCGGATATAGTCGGCGGCCTCCTCTTCCCGTGTTCCGCCGATCTCGCCCACCAGGACGATGGCCTGTGTTTGGGGATCCTGCTCGAACAATTCAAGACAGTCGATGAAGTCCAGCCCCTTGATCGGATCGCCGCCGATCCCCACGCACGTGCTCTGACCCAATCCCAGTGCCGTGGTCTGGAAAACCGCCTCGTAGGTCAGGGTTCCGGAGCGCGAGACGATGCCGATGCCCCCCTTGCGGTGGATGGATCCGGGCATGATGCCGATCTTGCATGCGTCCGGCGTGATGACCCCCGGGCAGTTGGGCCCGATCAGCCGAGCGCCGTTCGCGCGCAATGCCGCTTTGACGTTAAGCATGTCGAGGACAGGAATCCCCTCGGTGATGCAGACGATGAGCGCCATGCCGGCATCGGCCGCCTCCATGATCGAATCGGCCGCGAAGGCGGGGGGCACGTAAAGCACGCTGGCCGTCGCCTGCGTCTCGCGCACGGCCTCCCGCACGGTGTTGAAGACGGGCAGGCCGAGATGCTGCTGGCCCCCTTTGCCCGGTGTCACGCCGCCGACCATGCGGGTGCCATAGGCGATCGCCTGCTCGGAATGGAAAGTGCCCTGCTTGCCGGTAAATCCCTGGCACAGCACGCGGGTTTCTTGGTCGACAAGTATGCTCATGACGGAATGCGACTTTTCAATATTAGGCCCAAATGGACGATCCAGGGTGCCAAGGACCGACGCTCGGCACTCACGCCGCGGCCGCGACCGCGCGTTCGGCGGCATCGGTGAGACCGCTCGCCGAGACGATGGACAGACCGCTTTCCGCCAACATTTTGCGCCCGAGTTCCCGATGGGTTCCTTCCAGGCGCACGATCACCGGCACATTGACCCGCACCTCGCGGACCGCCTGGATCAGGCCCTCGGCGATGATGTCGCAGCGCATGATCCCGCCGAAGATGTTGACCAGTACGGCTTTCACGTGGGCGTCGGACTGGATGATCTTGAAGGCGGCGGCCACGGTCTGGGCCGTGGCCCCGCCCCCGACGTCGAGGAAGTTGGCCGGCATGCCGCCATGCAGCTTGATGAGATCCATGGTCGCCATCGCCAGCCCCGCACCATTGACCATGCAACCGATATTGCCGTCCAGGGCGATGTAGTTGAGCCCGGCCGCATGCGCGGCGGCCTCCTTTTCGTCCTCCTGCGTGCTGTCGCGCTGCTGGGCAAGGGTCTGGTGCCGGTAAAGCGCATTGTCGTCAATGTTGATCTTGCAATCCAGCACGACCAGGTCACCCGAACGCGTCATGGCCAGCGGGTTGACTTCGAGCAAGGAAAGATCGCAGTCTTTGAACAGGGCGTACAGCCGGCGCAGAATCTGCCCGAAGGCGGCCAGCGCCTTCCCCTCCAGCCCGAGCGCGAAGCCCAGGCTGCGGCATTGGAAATCCTGCAATCCCCACAAGGGATCGCAGACCTCGCGCAGGATCTTCTCGGGCCGGGTCCGGGCGAGTTCTTCAATCTCCATCCCGCCGCTGCCGGATGCGACCACCACAATGCGTTCGCGCTCCCGATCCAGCACGAGGCTCACATAGAACTCGCGCGCAATGTCCAAGGTCTCTTCCAGGAGCAGCCGCGAGACCGTCTGGCCGTTGGGCGCGTTCTGGACAGTGACCAGACGCTGCCCGAGCAGGCTCGCCGCGGCGGCCTCGAGCGCCGCGGCCGAGTCGGCCACCCGCACGCCCCCCGCCTTGCCGCGGCCTCCGGCATGAATCTGGGCCTTGACCACCCATCGGTTCCCGCCCAGGGATGCCGCCGCCGCCTCCACACCCGCCAGCGTCTCCACCGTCGTCCCCCGCGGGGTGGGCACGCCGTACTGGCGCACCAGCTCTTTCGCCTGAAACTCGTGTAGGTTCATCTTCCGAAGGTCCGCAAAACACGCATTTTGGAGCAAAACAGCGCATCGCGCCAGCCAGACGCGGTGCGTCCTCTGCGAGCGCGCGCCCGAACGGGCCGGGCCTCTCGCGCGCCGCGATGCGCCGGTGCAGCTGCCCGCAAGGCTTCGCGCCGGGCGCAAGTCCAGCCCCCGGGGATCGGCATGGGCTATAAATCGGATATGGACGCCCCAGTTTACCGCTACTTCGACCATGGGGCCGACATCGGCGTTGCGGGCTATGGCGAGACGCTCGAACGCGCCTTCGAGGCCGCGGCCTACGCGATGTTCAGCATCATGGCCGATCTGGACGCAGTCAAACCCGCAAGCCCCGTCGATTTCGATTTCGAAGAGGCTGATGCCGAACTCGCCCTGGTCACTTGGCTCAACCGCCTCCTGACCGAGGCGCATACGCGTGCATGGGTCTTCGCGCGGTTCGACCTTCGGCACAAAAACGCCCGCTGGATCGGGCAGGCCTGGGGAGAACCCTGGCGCGACAGTCTCGAGCGCGGCGTCGAAGTCAAGGGCGCCACCTTCACCGAGCTTTCGGTCGCCCACTCCGCACTCGGCTGGGAGGCACGGTGCGTGGTCGACGTCTGAGCGCGCCGTGCGGGTGACCGGCCCGCAGAGCGGCGCCCGACTGGAGCTTGCATCACGGCGACACAATGAATCTCGACGGACTCGAGCAGATCACCCCCTATTGCTTCGCGGCTCCCGCCCGCGGCGGCGCAGCACCCATTCGCTTCTTCGGCAGCCGCGCGCTTCTCGAGGCGATGGACGAGAAAGTGCGCGAGCAGATCACCCATGTGGCAAGGCTTCCCGGCCTGGTCGGGGCGGCCATGGCCATGCCCGATGCGCATTGGGGGTATGGCTTCCCGATCGGCGGCGTGGCCGCCTTCGATCCCGAGGAGGGGGGGGTCATCTCTGCGGGCGGCGTCGGCTTCGACATCTCCTGCGGCATCCGCTGCCTGCGCACGCCCTTCACGCTGGCTCAACTGTCCCCCGTCATAGCGCCACTCGCGGACGCGCTCTTCCGGGCGATCCCCGCCGGCCTCGGCGAACAGGGCAGGCTCAAGCTCTCGTTGCCCCAGCTCGACGAGGCGATGACGGGCGGCGCCCAGTGGGCCATCGCCCAGGGGTTCGGGCGCGATGAGGATCTCCCCTTCATCGAGGAACGTGGACGGATTGCCGGCGCCGCACCGGAGCATGTCTCCACGCACGCGAAGGAGCGCCAGAAAGCGGAGATGGGCACACTCGGATCGGGCAACCACTACCTCGAGGTGCAAGTCGTCGAGCGGATTCACGACCAGGCGGCGGCACGCGCCTACGGGCTGCGCGAAGGACAGATCCTGGTGGCCATCCATTGCGGATCCCGGGGTCTTGGCCATCAGGTCGGGACCGACTACCTGGTGAGCCTCGCCCACGCCGCAGGCCGTCTGGGCATCACCCTACCCGACCGGGAGCTTGCCTGTGCCCCGATCCGATCGCCCGAAGGCGCGCGCTATCTCGGCGCCATGAACGCGGCGATCAACATCGCCCTTGCGAACCGCCAAATTCTGGCCCATCTCACACGGGACGTCTTCGCGCGCTTCTTCCCGCGGCAACCGATCGATACCCTGTATGACGTATCGCACAACACCTGCAAGGCCGAAGAGCACATCGTTCAGGGTGTTGCGAAGGTGCTCTACGTTCATCGCAAAGGCGCCACCCGCGCCTTCGGGCCCGGCCATGCCGACCTGCCCGCGCCTTACCGCGCCATCGGGCAACCGGTCATCATCGGCGGCAGCATGGGCACCGGATCCTATGTGCTCGCCGGGACGGCGACCAGCGAGGCCCAGTCATTCTCCTCGGCAAGCCACGGCGCGGGGCGTGCGATGAGCCGCGCGCAGGCGCTCAAGCGCTGGCACGGCCGCGCGCTCATCGATGAGCTCGCGCGCAAAGGCATCCTGATCCGCACGAAGTCCTTTCGCGGCGCCGCAGAGGAAGCCCCTGGCGCATACAAGGATGTCGAAGCGGTGGCCGAGGCGACGGAAAGCGCGGGGCTCGCCAGACGCGTCGCTTTCCTGCGGCCCAAAGCGTGCATCAAAGGATGAACTACTCCGCCCAAACGGCCGCAGCCGCTATGGGTAGAGTTTCTGGTGGGGCCGCCGTTGGCGGCCTCCCCTGGTCTGTCCCAGACCAAAACTCGCCTTCGAGGAGCCCGCGCAAGAGGGTCCTTGCCGCGTTCTCGTCCCGGTCGCAGACGCAACCGCAGGAGCATCGGTGCGTTCGCTCCGACAGTTCCTTCTTGACGAGGGCACCGCGACGATGACACCGCTGCGTCGGCTTCACCCGTCGGGTGTTCGCCATGGCGAACCAAGCGCCCGCTTCTTCCGCTTCGTACTTGAGCATCCCGATGAGCATCGAAGGCGCGGCATCGAGAATGCCGCGGTCGAGTCCCGCCTTCGCCGCCGCCCCATTCGGCAGAAACTCGCCCGGGCGGTCCGGATCGGGTTTCGCCTTCGGGGCGCGGCGCATGTTCTTGACGTCCAACTCCTCGGTCCCCAAAAAGGCGAACGTGGAGACGAGCAGCGCCGTGCGCTTGTGGTAAAAGTCGTGTCGCTGCCAAGCGATCTTGGAATGGATGGCGCGGAGCTGCCCATGCCGGCGCTTGAGCCCGGCGTTGTGCCGTTCGCGGGGAAGCGGGGCTTCCGGAGCCATCCCGAAGCGCGCCTTGAGCGTCGTTTCTTCCGCGCTGATCGTCCGCTGCAGGGTCTTGATCGACTCGAGCCTGTGCTTGAGCCAGCGGGGATTGTCGACCTCCTCGAGGGAACCATCGGTCTTGGCGATCGTGAGCAGCTGGCTCAAGCCCCGGTCGAAGGCGACGGCCGCCGACCCCCGTTCGCGCGCCATTTCATGCGTCATCCAGGGATCGCCCCCAGTCATGACGCCGGCGGGTCGCGCATCGCCTGAACAACCGGGTCGCAGGGCCGCTCAGGCTTGTACACCGGGACACCTGGGCAGTCGCCATGCGCGGGCAGCAGGACGGGTGTGCGCACCGCCGTGGCCGCTGATTCCGTCCCCTCGCGCCGATCCGAAAGGCGAGGGTCGATGGCATTTTCGAGCGCAGCCGACGCTGCGCGCCCACTGGGGTGCCACGAACACTCATCGGTCATCGCCGTCGGTCCTCCCCGCCCACGTCCGGGCATGGGCCTGGTGTCCGAACGCGCGGTGACACGGTTCATCGCGCGACGGCAAAACTCCCCTCTTCAGGGATCCGGCGGTTGCGTCTGCGCCGCTGTCCGTTGGACGGCAACCGCATGGACCGGCTGCGCGACTTCTTCGCCCACCCGTCCGGAGAGGCACGATCGCTCTCGTCCTCAAGCGCGCGCCTAACGATCATGGTGGTTGCCGCCACCCCAGGACATGAAAGAGACTACGGGGCGGAAGGTGGCGGGTAGAGGTCGTGATAGTTTTTGGCGGCTCGACCCCGCGCCTAACGTGACCCGCCGGACT
>JAJYKK010000020.1 GCA_021788645.1 Pseudomonadota bacterium | reverse complement strand
GGGCTGGAGCAGTTCGCATCCGGCGTCGTGCAGCCGTGGAACCATCAGCGTCGACTTCAACGCGCGCTGGATCGCAGCCGTAGGGCCACCCGCAAGAAGGAACACGGCACGGTGGCCAACAAGATCCTCGGGCTGGGCAATCTGATCCAGACCGAAACCCTGTCCTACAAGGCGTTCCAGCGCAATTACGGCCGGAGCGTCAAGGTTCGTGCGCCGGGGGTGTTCATCGAACGGCTGTCCCGCAAGGCTGAGAGCGCCGGCGGGAAGCGCGTGGAATTGAACACCCGACGCCTGCGTATGAGCCCGTACGACCATGTGTCTGGTACCTACGCCAAGAAACCGCTGTCGCAGCGTTGGCACCGCCTCGGTGGGGACGACGTCATCGTGCAGCGGGATTGCCATAGCGCCTTCCTGGCGAAGCACGCCACGGCAGACGGGCACAGTTCGTCCCGGCTCGAAGAGGGCTGGGCGGTTGCGGAACCGCTACTGGAACGCGCGGGAGTGTGCCGGCATCACCAATCGGCAAGCGGATTGCCCAAGGGCAACCCCACGGTGGCTATGCCGTCAGAGTCGATCGCGCGTAAGAAAAGGTTTGTGCGAGGCCTCCACCGGGATGCTGCAGGGATAAACCCCGAGAGCCCGGATGCCCCTCGCATGCATGCCTTTAGAACTCCCTGGCTTTAGCCATGGGGAGGTTCAGTTGTGGCCGCCCTGTCATGTTTCCCACTGCGCGCGACGGGGTTGCTCATGCCCGCCGGCCCTGCCCGGTATCCCCTCCGCCCGATCGACGGATGCGTATCTCGTGGGTCCGGCGCTTTGAGGTCGGAAAGTGGCGCAGGCGTCAGGGTCGTTGCGGCGCGCCGGTGTCCTCCTGCGCGGTCCGCGGCGGGCTATCTGCGGCGTGCCTTGCCTTTTTGGGTCGGCTTCTCGTCGCGGACTCTCAACTGGGTATCCATGAACGACTTGCCATCCAGGCCCGCGGCGGCGGCACGGGCCTCATGCCCTTCCATGTCGATGAGGGCGAAGCCTTTGCATCTGCCCGAAAAAATATCGCGGGGCATTTCCAGCTTGCGGACCGTGCCGTAGGCGGAGAAGAGTGCCTTGATATCGGTCTCCGTGGCGAGCGGGGGAATGTTGCTGACGAAGAGGGTTTTCATGATTCGGTCCCCGGTGGTGAATGAGCAGCCCCGGACGGCTGTTGCGGAAGGTTGCGGTAACGGTCGATCGGGGGAGGAGCGGCACGAAAAGACCCCATGCCGGGTCTCCCTGCGCTTCGGGAGCCCAGTGCAGGCCGCATGCCGATGACGCTGGACACAGGAGGCGTTGAGGCGCGTGTGGGACTATGCGGGAACGACGTTGGCTGCCTGCAGGCCCTTGGGCCCGCTTTCCACGTCGAATGCGACGGATTGGCCTTCCGTCAGGGTCTTGAAGCCAGCCCCTTGAATGGCGCTAAAGTGAACAAACACATCGGCACCGCCATTGTCCTGCGTGATGAAGCCGAAGCCCTTGGAGTCGTTGAACCACTTTACCGCGCCTGTAGCCATGAATGGTGTGCCTTTGAAAATTAAGGACGGAATCGCGTCGTGCGTAAAGGTCCTGGAGAGCCGAGTCGGGGGGTAACCGGAGGGAACCGCTGAAGCTGCCACTTGAAATCCGCCGCAGGCGTCACTATATGCTACTCGTGGAGGGAACGCCAGCACTATTTCCAAACGGCATCGGGCGGCGCCCTCTGCGGCAGACAAGGCGTACCGAGCAGACGGTTGCAGCTTTCGGGCGGGCAATCTGGTATCCTTGCGCATCGTTCTGGCGCATTTCGGTATGCCGCCTAACCTCTTCGCGGTCATCCGCCACCGGCTAGCCTCGAATTCAACAATATACCCCGCCTATACCGACCCAAGGCGCGAGCCTTGGACAGGCCGGTTTCGGAGCCATTCCATATGTCATTCGATACGCTCGGCCTATCGGCCGAATTACTGCGTGCTGTCGCTGAACAAGGCTATGCAGATCCCACGCCCATACAACGCCAGGCGATTCCCCCGATCCTGGCAAAACGCGACATCATGGCCGGCGCGCAAACCGGTACCGGCAAGACGGCCGCGTTCACGTTGCCGCTGTTGCAGCTCTTGAAGGCCGATGCCCATCAGGGCGGGCGACGCAACGTTCGCGCCCTGATTCTGACACCCACGCGCGAGTTGGCCGCCCAGGTGGGCGAGAGCGTCGCGACCTACGGAAAGCACGTGCCCCTGCGTTCTGCGGTCATCTTCGGCGGCGTCAACATCAAGCCGCAGATCGAGAAGCTGCGGCAGGGCGTGGACATTCTCATCGCCACGCCGGGGCGCCTGCTCGACCACGTGGGCCAAAAGACCGCGGACCTGTCCCGGGTCGAAGTCCTGGTGCTCGACGAAGCCGACCGCATGCTCGACATGGGATTCATTCGCGATATCCGAAGAATATTGGCCGTTCTGCCCAAGATGCGGCAGAACCTGCTTTTCTCGGCGACCTTCTCGGACGAAATCAAGAAACTCGCCGATGGCCTATTGAACTCGCCTGCGCTGATCGAGGCGGCCCGTCGCAATACCGCATCCGAGCGGGTGGTTCAGGCCGTTCATTTTGTTGACCGCGAGCGCAAGCGCGAGCTCCTCTCGTTCCTGATCGGCTCCCGCAACTGGAAGCAGGTGCTGGTGTTCACGCGCACCAAGCACGGAGCCAACCGTCTCGCCGAGCAGCTGGAGCGCGACGGCATCGGTGCCGCCGCGATTCACGGCAACAAGAGTCAGGGAGCCCGCACCCGTGCACTGAGTGACTTCAAGCAGGGCGCGGTGCGCGTACTGGTCGCGACCGATATCGCGGCGCGCGGCCTGGACATCGATCAGCTCCCGCACGTGGTGAATTTCGAGTTGCCCAACGTCCCCGAGGACTATGTGCATCGCATCGGCCGTACCGGGCGGGCCGGCAACGAGGGCGATGCGATTTCGCTGGTCTGTGCCGAGGAACACAAATTGCTTGGCGATATCGAGCGGATGCTCAAGACGGAGATTCCGAGAGGCGTGATTCCAGGCTACGAGCCGGATCCATCGCTCCAGGCGGGGCCGATTGCCCAGCGCCCGGCGGGCGATCGGAACGCGAAAGTGCGCCCCGGGGCCCAGCCGCGCGCCCAGCAGCCGAAGCGAAGCGGCGGGGCGCGCCGTTCGTGGCGCAGCGACCAAAGCACGGGCCGCGCACGCGCGACGCTGCCTGAGTGATGTTGCTTGGCGGGCACGCCGCCCGCCTGGATGCGCGGGTAGCGGCGGTCGGGCATATCCGGCCAGCCGAAGAGCTGCCGATAGAAGGTTTTTGTTGCCTCGAGGCCTGTCGTTAGGCGGTCGCACCAGCGGAAGGCGCCCGGTCGTGGTGCCGGAGATTCCATGGCGGTTCCCTGTCCCCAAAAGGGCATTCAAGCAGGCTTGCTCGTTCTCCGGCGCAACTGAGCGTCAAGAGGGTCGAGTTGGGCACGAAAGTGCGTCAACCGACTGCGGATAAATCCGATGCGCAGATATGCGCAACTTTTTAGGAACAGCCACGCATGGGCAATTCGGAATGGCTGCATCGTACCCTCGGGGCGGTCTGGCATCCATGCACCCAAATGAAGCAGCACGAGCAATTTCCCCCCGTGCCGATCTCCCACGGCGCCGGGGTGTGGCTCTACGACTTCGAGGGCAATCGCTATCTGGATGCCATCAGTTCCTGGTGGGTCAACCTCTTCGGCCATTGCAACGCGCGCATCAACGAGGCCTTGCGCGACCAGTTGGAGCGCCTGGAGCACGTCATGCTCGCTGGCTTCACGCACGAGCCGGTGGTGCGGCTGTCGGAGCGGCTGGCCGCACTTGCGCCGCGAGGGTTGGGCCACTGCTTTTACGGGTCCGATGGCGCTTCCGCCACCGAGATTGCGCTCAAGATGAGTTTCCACTTCTGGCGCAACCGGGGCAAGCCTGCGAAGACGTCGTTTCTCAGCCTCGCGAACAGTTACCACGGCGAAACGTTGGGGGCGCTGTCCGTCACGGACGTGGCGCTGTTCAAGGACACCTATGCGCCGCTCTTGCGCGAGGCGGCCCAGGTGCCGAGCCCGGATGCGCGCAACGGTGCGCCGGGAGAGAGTGCGCGTGCGGTGGCCGAACGCGCGGCCCAGGCCCTGGAGGACTATCTGGCCGCGCATCATGAGCGCGTCGCGGCGTTCATCGTGGAGCCGCTGGTGCAGTGCGCCGGCGGCATGGGCATGTACGATGCCCACTACCTGGCGCGCGCGAGGGAAATCTGCGACCGGTTCGACGTTCATCTGATCGCCGACGAGATCGCGGTGGGATTCGGGCGGACAGGAAGCTTCTTCGCCTGCGAGCAGGCGGGCATCCGCCCGGACTTCCTGTGCCTCTCCAAGGGGATCACCGGCGGCTATCTCCCCCTCGCCGTGGTGATGACCACCGATCCCGTCTTCGCCGCCTTCTATCACGACGAGGCGAGCCGCGGGTTCCTGCACTCGCACTCCTATACCGGCAACGCGCTTGCCTGCCGCGCCGCCCTGGCGAGCCTCGACATCTTCGAACAGGATGGCGTGCTCGACGCGAACCGGCAAAAGGCGGATTACCTGAGCGCGCGCCTCGCCCCGCTGGAAGCGGACCCCCGCGTCAGGAACCTGCGCCATCTGGGCATGATCTGGGCGTTCGAGCTCGCCGATCCGCGGGGCGCCGCGCCCCAGCGCGTTCACGAGGAGGGGCTGCGTCGGCATGTGCTGTTGCGTCCGATCGGAGAGACGATCTATCTGATGCCGCCCTACGTGATCTGCGAGCCGGAGATGGACTTCCTGGCCGAAGGCCTCTTGGGGGTGCTGCAGGCGCTCTGAGGCAGGCCGCACGCATGATCGCGCTCGACAAATCCTGCGGCGCCCCGCAGAATTTGTATCGGTGCGGCCGCCGGTGGGCCGTTTGCGGAAGGGAGGATGGCGATGAAGCTCAAGTTCATGGGGGCGGCGCGCGAGGTGACGGGCTCGTGTTATCTCGTGCACACGGAAGGCACTCGGTTCCTGGTCGATTGCGGCATGTTCCAAGGGGGGCGCGATGCCACGCAGAAAAACCAGGAGGCCTTCGACTTCGATCCGCGCGACATCGAGTTCGTGCTGCTCACCCATGCCCACATCGACCATTCCGGCCTGCTGCCGCGCCTTGTGGCGCAAGGTTTCGACGGTCCGATCTACACGACGCATGCCACGGCCGAGCTGTTGGGCGTCATGCTGCCGGACAGCGCGCATATCCAGGAGAAGGAGGCGGAGCACATGAACCTCGAGCGGCGCCGCTTCCGCCGCCGGCTGCGCTACGAGACCGCGCCGCTTTATACCGTCGCGCAGGCGCAGGCGAGCCTGCGGCGCCTGAAGACCGTCGATTACGGCGAAGACGTGCGTCCCCAGCCGTCGATCCGCGCGCGCTTCCAGGATGCCGGGCATATCCTCGGTTCCGCCATCATCGAGCTGTGGGTGACCGAAGGCGGCCGCACCACCAAGCTCGTGTTCTCCGGGGACTTGGGGCAGCCGGGCCATCCGATCGTCAAGGATCCCACGCCCATCGATGCGGCCGACGTCCTGCTCGTCGAATCGACATACGGCAACCGTCTCCACAAGGGCATGGGCGAGACGCTGGACGAGCTCGCGCTGGCGGTCAACGATACCCTGCACCGCAAGGGCGGCAATCTTATCATTCCTTCCTTCGCCGTGGGGCGTACGCAGGATATCCTGTACCTGCTGACCGCCCTTATCCATCAGGGCAAGATCAAGGACGATTTTCCGATCTACGTCGATTCGCCGATGGCGGTGGCCGCCACCGAGATCGTCCTGCGGCACTTCGAGCTCCTCGACCGCGAGGGGCGGCAGTTGGTGGAATGGGGCCAGGCGACGCGCGGGCGACCGCGCATCCACTTCGTGCAGGAAGTGGAAGAATCCATTGCCTTGAACGACATTCGCGGCGGGGCGGTCATCATTTCCGCGAGCGGGATGTGCGATGCCGGGCGCATCAAGCATCACCTGCGCTACAATCTCGGGCGGCCGGAATGCTCCGTTCTGTTCACCGGCTTTCAGGCGGTGGGGACGCTGGGCAGACGCATCGTGGAAGG
Organism: Pseudomonadota bacterium; assembly: GCA_021788645.1. GTDB lineage: Bacteria > Pseudomonadota > Gammaproteobacteria > Burkholderiales > JAKAFK01 > JAKAFK01. The sequence continues at coordinate 36,883 of JAJYKK010000020.1, read as the reverse complement.
CGCCAAGGTCGTGCGCATCTTCCGCGAGGAAATCCCCGTGCGCGCCGACCTCTATACGGTCGGCGGACTGTCCGCGCATGCGGACCAGGCGGCGCTGATCGGGTGGCTCAAGCAGTTTGCGGCCCCTCCGAAACAGACCTTTGTGATCCACGGCGAGGAAGGTGCGGCCATGAGCTTCGCCGACAAGGTGCGGGCGGATCTGGGCTGGAAGGTCGAGGTGCCCGTGCGCGAAGCCGAGTACGCGATTTGACCCGCGCCGGGGGGCGGAGCGGCGCGCGGGTTCCCGTGCTATACCGAGGGAGGCGGGTCCGGCCTTGCGGACTCTCGGGGCGTCGGGCGAACAACATTTGGAGAATCAATTGAGTACAGTTGCAGTCATCGGGCTGGGCTACGTGGGCCTGCCGCTGGCGGTGGAATTCGGCAAGCATTACCCCACGATCGGGTTTGACCTGTCTGAAGCGAAAGTGGAGGCATACCGGCGCTTCACCGATCCGACCGGGGAGGTCTCGAGCGAGGCCTTGCGGGCGGCGGAACGGCTCCAGTGCACCACCGATGCCGCGCGCCTCGCGCAGGCGGACTTTCTGGTGGTGGCCGTGCCCACGCCGGTGGATCAGGCGCACCAGCCGGATTTCACGCCGCTCGTGTCCGCATCAAAGACGGTCGGGCAGCATATGAAGCGGGGCGCGGTGGTGATTTTCGAGTCCACCGTCTATCCGGGAGCCACCGAGGAAGTCTGCGTGCCGGTGATCGAGCAGCACTCGGGGCTGCGCTGGAAGCAGGATTTCCACATCGGCTATTCGCCGGAGCGCATCAATCCCGGGGACAAGGAGCATACCCTGACGCGGATCCGGAAGGTCGTGTCCGGTGACGACGCCGAGACGCTCGACCGGGTCGCGGGGCTTTACGAATCGATCATCGCGGCCGGGGTGCACCGGGCGTCCAGCATCCGCGTGGCGGAAGCGGCCAAGGTCATCGAGAATACCCAGCGGGATCTCAACATCGCCCTCATGAACGAGCTGGCGCTCCTCTTCCACCGGCTGGGCATCGATACGCTGGAGGTCCTGGAGGCGGCGGGCACGAAATGGAATTTCCTGCCCTTTCGCCCCGGACTGGTGGGCGGCCACTGCATCGGCGTCGATCCCTACTACCTCACCTACAAGGCCGACATGCTGGGCTACCATCCCCAGGTGATCCTGGCCGGCCGGCGGATCAACGACGGCATGGGCCATTTCGTGGCCGAACAGACGGTCAAGGAAATGATCCGCCAGGGCAGCCCGGTCAAGGGGGCGAAGGTGATCGTGCTGGGCCTGACCTTCAAGGAGAACGTGCCCGATCTGCGCAATTCGCGGGTCATCGATGTCGTGCGCGAACTGCAGACCTATGGCATCGAGGTCTTCGTGCACGATCCGGTCCCCGATGCGCAGGAGGCGCATCATGAGTACGGGCTCGAGCTGGCCTGCTGGGACCATCTCCCGGTGGCCGACGCGATCGTGGCCGCGGTCGCGCATCAAACGTTCCTGGAGCGGCCGGTGGGCGATTACTTGAGCAAACTCACCCCTCAAGGGTGCTTCATGGATGTCAAGGCGCAGTTCGCGCCCAACTTGTTCCAGGGGACGGGCATTTCGCTGTGGCGGTTATGAGCACCCTCGAGGGGCGCCGGCGGGGGCGAGGATCATGACGCGGTTCGAGGCGGTCAAGACCGGCTTGCGGGCGCATCCTCGCGTCTGGCTGATCACCGGCGTGGCGGGCTTCATCGGCTCCAATCTGCTGGAGGCCCTCTTGGCCCTCGACCAGACGGTCGTCGGCCTCGACAATTTTTCCACCGGCTACCGGCATAACCTCGACGACGTGCGGGGACTGGCGGGGGAGGCGCGGTGGCAGAATTTTCGCTTCATCGAGGGCGATATCCGCGATTTGGATCAATGCCGGCAGGCGTGCGCTGGCGCGGACTTCGTGCTGCATCAGGCGGCGCTCGGGAGCGTGCCGCGCTCCCTGGAAGACCCGCTGACGACGAACGCAAGCAATATCACGGGCTTCCTCAACATGCTGGTCGCCGCGCGCGATGCGGGCGTCAAGGGGTTCGTCTACGCTGCGTCCAGTTCGACTTACGGGAATCACCCCGGCCTTCCGAAGATCGAGGAGTGCATCGGCGCGCCCCTGTCTCCCTATGCCGTGACCAAGTATGTGAACGAACTCTACGCCGGCGTGTTCGCCCGCTGCTATGGCTTCAGGAGCATCGGGCTGCGCTATTTCAACATCTTCGGCCGGCGGCAGGATCCTGACGGTGCCTATGCGGCGGTGATTCCAAAATGGATCGCGGGGCTCTTGCGAGGGGAGCCCGCGCATATCAACGGCGATGGCGAGACGAGCCGTGATTTCTGCTATATCGACAACGCGGTGCAGGCCAATCTGCTCGCGGCGACCGCGGAGAGCGGGCAGGCCTGGGACCAGGTCTACAACGTGGCGGTGGGCGAACGCACCAGCCTCAACGCGCTCTTCCATATGATTCGCGCGCGACTCGCGCTAGAATATCCGCATCTCAAAGACGTCGAGCCGATTCACCGTGATTTCCGTGCGGGCGACGTTCGCCACTCGCTGGCGGACATTTCCAAGGCGAGCCGCCTGCTGGGCTATGCGCCGAGCGACCCGATCGAGCAAGGACTCGACAAGGCCATGCGCTGGTATACCCAAAGCCTGGGCGGCGCTGCCCGTTAGTCCGCGCCCCCCACTCCTTCACGCCGCGGGCTTGGCGCTGCTGTGCGTGGCCGGCGTTGCCCTGGCGGCGCCCCTCCGCCTTCCCCCCGATGTGCACGCGTTGCTTGCGGCAGAAAGGCGAGTTGGCGCACACGTCGGGCTGTACGTGCGGGACCTGGCCCAGGACCATGCTGCCGTGGCCGTGGACGCGGATGCCGCGCTGGCGCCGGCCTCGACGCTCAAGCTCGTCACGACCTATGCCGCACTCTCGCTGTTGGGGCCGGCGTATGCCTGGAAGACCGAGGCCTATACGGATCCGGGCATGGTGGACGGGGTCGTGCCCGGCAATCTCTACCTCAAGGGGTATGGCGACCCCGACCTCACCTTGCAGCGCATCTGGCTCCTCGTCCATCGGCTGAGGCAAGCCGGGGTGCGCGAGATCCGCGGCGACCTGGTGCTCGACGACAGCGCCTTCGCGCTGCCCCCCGGGGATCCGGGGGCGTTCGATGGACACCCCCTGCGGCCTTACAATGTGACGCCGAGCGCGCTGCTGCTCAATTTCAACGACACGGCGCTCACCTTCTCGCCCGATGCCCCGGCGGGGCGGGTCGCCGTGCAGGCCGATCCGGGCGGGCGGCGGCTGCGCATCGCGTGCGCCATGACGCTGGCTTCCGGGCCGTGCGGGGATTGGGAGGATGGGATTTCGGCCCAGGTGGGCGGCTCCCCGGAGAAGCCGAGCGTGCGCCTGGCGGGACGCTATCCAGTGCGCTGCGGGGCCACGACGGTCAACCTGAGCGTGCTGCCCAAGGAGGCGTACATCTACCAGACCTTCCGGGCGCTTTGGACCCAGTCGGGCGGAGTGCTCGAGGGCACCGTGCGCCGCGGGGTGGTGCCGGCCGATGCCGTGCTGCGCCTGACCTTCCACTCGCCGCCGCTCGCGGACGTGATCCGGGCGATGAACAAGTTCAGCAACAATGTCATGGCCCGGCAGATCTTCCTGACCCTGGGGGCGGCCGAGGAGGGCCCGCCGGCGACGCTGGCGAAGGCCTCGCAGGCGGTCGTGGGGTTCCTGCACACGCAGGGGCTGGATTTCCCGGAACTGGTCTTGGACAATGGCTGTGGCCTGTCTCGCATCGCGCGCATCAGCGCCCGGCATCTGGGGCAGGTGCTCGCCGCGGCCGCCCGCAGCCCCTGGGCGAGCGAGTTCGAGTCGTCGCTCCCCATCGTCGGCGTGGACGGTACTATGGCGCACCGGCTCGTGGGTGAGCCCGTGGCAGGGAACGCGCACGTCAAGACCGGGACGCTCGATCATGTCACCTCGATCGCAGGCTACGTCGATACGCGGCGGGGGCACCACGTCGTGGTCGTGTGCATCGCCAACGATGCCGACGGGGCGCTGGGACGCCGACTGGAAGATCGGCTACTCGAGTGGGTCTATGCGGCGCTGTAATCTGGGGGCGGCGCGGTAGGCGCGCCGAAGGGCGCAACACCGATGCCTTGCGGCACGCTTGCCGGCGGCCGCGGGTGACCGTCGCGATCGACGTGCGCCTACAGCCCTAGGTGCGTCCAGAGGTCATCGACGCGGGCCTTGACCCCTGGGTCCATGCGGATGGGAACGCCCCATTCGCGCGTGGTTTCCCCTTTCCACTTGTTCGTCGCGTCGCACCCCATCTTGGAGCCGAGGCCGGAGACCGGGCTCGCGAAGTCGAGATAATCGATCGGGGTGTTCTCGACCAGCACGGTGTCGCGCGCAGGATCCATGCGTGTGGTGAGCGCCCAGATCACTTCCTTCCAGTCGCGCACGTTGACGTCGTCGTCCACCACCAGGATGAACTTCGTGTACATGAACTGCCGCAGGAAGCTCCAGATGCCGAACATGATGCGCTTGGCGTGGCCGGGATACTGCTTGCGGATGGAGACGACCGCCAGCCGGTAGGAGCAGCCCTCGGGCGGCAGGTAGAAGTCGACGATCTCCGGGAACTGCTTCTGCAGCAGCGGCACGAACACCTCGTTGAGGGCGACGCCCAGGACCGCGGGCTCGTCCGGCGGCTTGCCGGTATAGGTGCTGTGGTAGATCGGGTCGCGCCGCATGGTGATGTGCGTGAGGGTGAATACCGGAAAGGATTCCTTCTCGTTGTAATAGCCCGTGTGATCGCCATAGGGCCCCTCAAGGGCCGTGTCGTCGGGATGGATGTGGCCTTCCAGGACGATTTCCGCATGCGCCGGGATGCGAAGCCCGTTGCTCACGCAACGCGCCACCTCGGTCTTGGCGCCGCGCAGCAGGCCCGCGAACTGATACTCGCTCAAGGTGTCGGGGACCGGAGTGACCGCCCCGAGTATGGTCGCCGGATCCGCACCCAGCGCGACCGCGACGGGAAACGGCTCGCCGGGGTGCGCCGCGCAGAAGTCGCGGAAGTCGAGCGCGCCGCCGCGGTGGGGCAGCCAGCGCATGATCACGCGGTTGGGGCCGATGACCTGCTGGCGGTAGATGCCCAGGTTCTGGCGTTCCTTGTGCGGGCCCTTGGTGACCACCAGCCCCCAGGTGATGAGCGGCGCGACATCGCCGGGCCAGCAGGTCTGGATGGGCAGCCGCGACAGATCGACATCCTTGCCTTCCCAGACGATCTCCTGCGCGGGCGCGCGGGCGAGTTCCTTCGGCGCCATGTTGAGCACCTGCTTGAAGACGGGGAATTTTTCCCACGCGTCCTTGAGCCCGCGCGGGGGCTCCGGCTCCTTCAGGAAGGCGAGGAGCTTGCCCACTTCGCGCAGCGCCTCGACCTTCTCTTCGCCCATCCCGAGCGCCACCCGCCGCGGCGTGCCGAACAGGTTGCCGAGCACGGGGATGGTGTGGCCCTTGGGTCTCTCGAAGAGAATGGCGGGGCCTTGCGCCTTGAGGACGCGATCGCAGATCTCGGTCATCTCGAGGACCGGATCGACCTCCGCGGACACCCGCTTGAGTTCTCCCATTTTTTCCAGTTGGGCGATGAAGTCCCGCAGATCCCGATATTGGATGCCCACCCGAAGGTCTCCCGAGGTTGTTGACATGGCCGACGCCCTGGCTAAGGGGCGGCGTGCCGTGCTACAGGTGCACGTTCTTCACGTAATCGAGCGCGATGCCGGCAAAGATGGCGGCCCCGAACCAGTTGTTGTGGTTGAACGCCTTGAAGCATGGCAGGCGTTCGCGCCCCTTGATCAGCTGGTAATGATACAGGCTCATCCCCAACGCGACCACGAGCCCGGCGTAGTAGAGGGCCCCGAAATGGAGAGCCCACCCGATCCCCCCTAGAATGCCGAGGGTGGCCGCATAGCAGAGCATCACGGCGGCCACGTCGAAACGTCCGAAGGTGATGGCGGAGGTCTTGAGGCCGAGCCGGAGGTCGTCATCGCGGTCGACCATGGCGTATTCGGTGTCGTAGGCGATGGCCCAGGTGATGTTGGCGGCGAGGAGCGCCCAGGCGAGCCCCGGCACGCGCCCGAGATTGGCGGCAAAGGCCATGGGGATGCCGAAGCCGAAGGCGATGCCGAGGTAGGCTTGCGGAATGGCAAGGAAGCGCTTGGTAAAAGGGTAGCTGGCGGCAAGGAACAGGGCGGCGAAGGACAGTTCGATGGTGAGGCGGTTGAGGTCCAGGATGAGGAGGAATGCGAGCAGGCTCAGCGAGGCGGCGAGCACCAGGGCCTCCCTGGGGCTGACCTCCCGCGCGGCCAGCGGGCGTTTGGCCGTCCGCTTGACGTAGGGGTCGAAGTCGCGGTCGGCATAGTCGTTCATGACGCAGCCGGCCGAGCGCATGAGCACGGTGCCCAGGGTGAAGATGCCGATGAGGAGCCCGCTGGGGTGGCCGTCCGACGAGATCCACAACGCCCATGCCGTCGGCCAGAGCAGCAGCAGCGTGCCGATCGGCTTGTCGAGCCGCATCAGCCGCTCGTACTGGTCGATTTTGGCGAAAAGGGGTGAGCGTGCGGTCACGGTGTTGACGACGAAGAAAAGGGTATGACTATCGTGTGGATGGCCGACAGGTTAGCAGAACCGAGGGCGGGCGTCACGAGGTGGTGAGCTGTACTTGAGAGCTCACGCCTTCGGCTGTGCGCGTCGCATCGGCCGTACCGACCCGCCGCAAAGGCGTGGCCGGTACGCTGGAGAGGCGATTCCAGGATCAATCGGTGCTGATTTCGCGCCAACTGACGCGTTGTTCCTGCCCTGCCGATGGGGGGGCAGGAACCTCCTGGACCAGATTGTTTGCGTTGGATTGGCGAATGATGGCTTGCACGGTCCCGTTCGGCAGCATGACGAGGTCAGGGCGGCTGGAGAGCGCACCGCCGAGGCTGACCGCCGACCAGGAAACGGTCGAGTCTGTCAGGTGGTTGCCCGTTGCGTAATCAAGCACATAGAGCCAGCTGCTGCCACCAGGGCTACAGGCATCGCTGCTGGGAATATTCGTCGTGAAGATGAGTCCCCCCAGCGCCACTTGCGGGTCGGTCACGATGCGTTCGTTGGGATTGGGGAGATCGAGGTACCAGCCATGATTTTGGTTCAAGACCGTGGTGGCGTCGGGTGCGCTACCCGAGAAGCTGAGCGTCGTCGCCCCGCTCGTCGCGCTCAGCGTCTCCTGGTAGAGGGTCGTCCGTAGGTTCTGCAGTAGCGGCGTGGTCGAGTTTGTGCTGCTGGTGGTCAGGCCGCTGCTGATCGGATCGACGAGGGCATACATGGTGTTCTGTTGAGTGGCTGCAGCGTCCGCAGACGTCGAGCCGGGTATGTCGGACAAACCAAGGTATTGCCCGGTACCTACATAGACGACGCGATAGATAGTACCGTTTTCGGTAATGTTCGCGATCTCGGGCTGCGTCGTGACAGGCTGGGGATTGCCGCTTGGGTCGGTCAGTTGTGCGAGCAGTTGCACGCTCCAACTCGCTACGGTCGATCCCGAGAGGTCGAAGCGCCACACGTTGCCTTGAAGATCGCCCGCATAGACCTGATCGACGGTGTTGTCATACGGCCAGCTCGGCGCGGAGGCGGCGATCTGGGTAAGGCCAACGGGGTTGGCGGTCGAATAGGTTGCAGGGACCGCAAGATCTGCGATCAGGGCTCCATTGGTCGGGTTCAGCACAAACAGGTGTCCGCTCCCGTCGGCATTGTTGTAGCCGGAGGTCACCAAGACCACCCAGCCTGCCGCCGCAGTCTTTACGATCACCGGCTGCCCAAAGCTGTAGCCGACTTCCGAAGTCGAGAAGCCCGGAGTTCCCGCGGCGCTGTCGGGAAATTCCCAAAGGGCTTTGGCGGCCACCTGTGCGTCCGACGACGCACTGGGCGATGTGACATTCAGGGCATAGTAGCCTTGGCCTCCGCCGTCCAGCCCGCCGACCAGGATGGTCTGCCAGTTGGGCGTGTAGCTGGTGGTATTGCTAGGCAGGGGGGTCCCGGCGCTCGCAAAGTCCACGTCGCCGACGGTCGGCGTTCCGTCGACGTAGTAGAGGTGGGTGAAGCCGTTCTTCATCGTGAGATTCACGAGCGAACTGGTTGAGGGATAGTCGATGCCGCTGCCCGTGACCACATACGGCGTGGAGATCAGGATCCCCGGAACATAGTCCCACAGATCCAGTCCGGTCGAGGCATTGAGGGCGTGCAGCATGCCGTCGTCCGCACCTTGGTAGACCATGGCCTGTCGCGACGTATTGGCGCTCACGAAGCTCGCGTACCCGGGATCCGTGTACTGGTTGCTGGGCGGACCGACATAGACCGGCTCGGCATCGACGATATCGCCGAGCACATGCGCGCGGGTACGGTATAGGGACCCTTCGTTGCTGCGGTCTCCGCGAAGGAAATCGATGACCGTTTGGGCATCGCCGGTTCCCGGCGGCGATACGGGTGAATCGAGCCAGCTCGCCAGCGACGCGGTGCTGAGCGCGCTATAGGTAAATGGGATGCCCGCTGACCCCGAATACGTTGCAATGGCCCGGCTCGTCCAGGAGAGATTGTCGAGCTGAGTCTGGGCGTCGGACGACCAGACAGGGCTGCTGGTCTCAATGGCGCCGGTCGTGACATTGATCGGATAGGCCTCGAGATCGCCGGACCAGTTTCCGGAATTGTACGAGGAGGCATACACCGTATTATCCGTCGCCGTGATCGTGTGGTTGCTCACGGCCACCGCTGCCGCCGAGCCCGTCCGTCCGCTGATGGTGTTCAGCATTTCCGAGACGCCGGCGCCGACATCCGAGTTGTTGACGAAGGTGCCTCGGCCGTCGACGGCGGCGTGCCAAAGATCATCGACGGTGCTCTGGCCCACGAACACGGGCTGTGGCCAAGGCACCGAAGTGGCTGGCACCGCCGGGCTGGCGCTGGCGTTGCCAAAGAGATTAACCGTCATCGGATCCAAATAGTTTCCGTCGTAGCCGGTTTCAAGCTCCGGTTGGGCGCCCGGGGCCAGCACGAAGGTGGTCATGTGGAGGTTCGTGTTGGTCTCCTGCGTGCCGGCGGGAATGGGCACTTGCCCGGTAGGCTTGAGATCGGTACGCAAGGGCTTGTCGTAATAGTAGGCCGCCCAGTCCGCCAGCGTGTTGTCCCAGTCATCGGTGTAGGGCACGGTGCCCCACTTGGGGTCCGACGAATTCGTGGTTCCGTCGTAGTTGTCCGGGGAGATGGCGGGTGGCGTCGCATTGGTGAAATCGTTGGTCCATGGTGATTCCTCGTTGAGATAACCGGGAGTCACCAAGAGGTCATAGTTCGGTTGACATTCTCGCTGGATGGGGGCGCTGCTGCCAGTGGTGTTGTAGTAGCTCCAGACGTTGTAGAGCCGCTCATGTATGGGTTGGGTCCAATTGCTTAGGTCCGGATCGATGGCATAGATCGAGGAGATGAGGCTGGACAGATTGCTGGAATTCGACATGTCCGCGACAGGCGATATCGGCGTCGCCGGTTCCAGATCCGTCATGCCCACTCGGGCGCCCTGCATGAGCCCCAGATCCGTTCCGACCGCGCCCTTGAAGGCGAGCATCACGGTTCTATAGTATTGGAACCAGTTGGCGAAATTCTGCAGTTCGGCCGCCGCGCTGCGCCCGTCCGGGTATGTGGACGGATTGGTGCACCCTGGGTCGGGGCTCGAGTCGCCGGGCTGGTAGCACGTGCCCTTTGCGTCATAGTAGGTCGCCGGATAAAGAGAGGTCTGATAGAACTGACCGGAGGTGCAACTGTTGCTGTAGCACGCCGTCCCGCCGGCATTGAGATATGTGTAGGCCCAGTATGTGACTTTCTGAGTCAGGTTGACAGTCGTTGAGCCATTTAGCGTACGGTTGGCGGGCTTGTAGGGGTCGAGATAGGCCGCTGTAGCGCTCGCATCGGCGTAGGCCTGCCCGCTGCTGTTCGTGCCGGGCCAGGGGTTGTAGGTGACCGATGGATTGTAGTATTGCGGATTGTACGTGTAGCTGCGCGCCTTCCAGGAATCGGGGTCGGGGTTGTTGCCTCCGTTGGCGCTGGGTAATCCGCCCAGCTGCATGTAGTAGCCGACGCCGCCGAGCTCCGCGTCACGCTGGTCTTCCGGGAAAAGATAGAAGAAGCCGTTCAGGGCTGACTCGTTGATGGTGACCCCGGTTTCGTAATACATGGAGTTGTAGGTCGGCAACAGGACATCCACATCCATGCCTCCCGAACTATCGATGGTAAGCATCACGTTCGGCTTGATGCTGTACTGGACCGCCATGGGCACGTTGGAAAGATCCGTGGCCGATGCCGGTCGGGCCGCGAGCGCGGCCAGGCCTATGGCGCCCAGAATAGGGGCCAGGTTCCTCGGGCGAAGGGCGGTCATGGTGGTCTCCCCTTAGTCTGCCCGGAGCGACGGGCAAAACGGTCCGGGGCACTGCGCAGGCTGTTTCTTCGGCTTGGGATGCGGCATGACCCGTGCTTTGACGGCGAACCGGGTGCTCACCGAAACCGCAACCGGGTCGGTGGCCGACGCCGGGCTTGCGGCCATGGCGGCCCAGCAGGCTGCCGCGAGGAGGAAGATGAGGTGCTTGCATGGATAGTTTGTCATTCTGGGTTCCCTCAATCGGCGATCCAGGCTTGGACGTAGCTCAGAGTATTTCTTGGGCCCTGAACCCTGACGGTGACGCGGTAGAACACCCTTTTTGCGCCGGAGAAGATGACGCTGCCGGATTTCCCGCTGCCGCCGCCCGCCGCGCCGTCGATCGTGCAGTCGGCCTGAATGTCCGTGATCGGCGGCGTTCCAGTACACATGCGATCGATGAAATATTGGACTTGGTAGGACGTGCTTCCGCAGGTCACGCTGTTGCCCTGCTGGTCATAGCAGGGGACTGACGACCAGGAGATGGGCGGCACTTCCGTGCCGCTGCAACTCACGCTGGTGCCGCTCGAATTCGTGCACATGAGTTCGGTGGGCGAATACTGGCCCGCCTTGCTCGTGTTGACGCTGTTCGCCACAATGTTGGGCAGTGCGGCATAGGCGAGTTCGACGCCATAGTCCCCGGCTTCGGTGGCCGCCTGCTTGAATGCCATGTTGCCGGCAATGATGTTGGCGATGCCGGTCGTGCGGACGAGGGCAATCGCCGCGAGCATCATGACGACGAGCGCGATCAGGGCGATGAAGAGGACGACGCCCCTTTGTCTTGCTGGCGGTGCACGCCGAGGACGGGTTACATATCGGCCCATATCACATTCCTGAGCGGGATGACGGTCGAGAAGACTTTGTATCGGTAGCATTGCCAATTGGCGATCGCACCGCTGTCGGACAAATCGAATTGTTCGGAGGTCGACCAGGGAAGGTACGGCATGACAGTCGTCTCGGTGCAGGGCTGCTTCTCTGGAACCGGGCTTCGTGCCACGACGGCAATGCGAATGGCCTTGATCTGCTTGGCCAGGGCCGGGGTAAGATTGGCCGAGCTCCAGTTCTGATTGCAGGGGGAGGCGGTGTTGTTGTTGGAGTTGTCGGTCGCATCGGTCCAGCACTCGACGCTCTGGCCGCCGCCGGAGGCGGCGATGCCATACTGGGCTTGCACATTGATGATGTTGTCGATCAGAGGGGCGGGCGTAGGGCTGAGATTCGGCCCGGTGCTGTTGGTGGATGGCCCGCTGTAGATCGATTCTTCGAGTACGGGGTCTTGGCCGGAAGCAATTGAGTAGGCCGTGACATAGGCGTTCCCCAAGTCCACGATCTGTGCCCCCGCCCCCAGGCCGGCGAGCGACACCCCCGAGCAGTTTCCCGAGCAGTAATACCCGTAATTGCTGCCGGTTTTCTTTGGGTTGTATGCGCCGCCCGTGCCGGTTTGGTGCTGGAGCTTCAATGCGGAAGCCTGTACCTGCGTGAGCTGCATCAGCATGCATTGGCCGTTGCTCACGCCGAGCACTACGTCGCCGGCATAGAGATCGTTGGTCGAGTCCACGTTGATCTCCGATGAAGGCGTCGGCATCGGCGTCGTGACGCTTGCCGAGGCCGCGCCGCGGATCGAATCGCCATAGCGGACGTAGAGGGTGACCGGCAGCTCCTGCGAGCTTGTGCTGGCGGAGTTGGCCACGATGGTCACGGGAACCGTGGAAAACACCTGGTTGAACTGGGACGACTCGGTCCAGAACGTGGTGCAGCTGGCGGTGGTCGAGCTGCTCAGCCCAAATCCCGCCTGCCGGATGTCGCGCTCGAGCAGGTAGAGACTGTTCTTGCCGTTGGTTTCCGCGTTGCCGACCCCCACGGTGGTGCGTTTTTGGCCCTCGTAGGAGCCGAAGACCTGATAGATCGCATACACCGTTACGAGCGCCACCACCATGGCGACCATGAGTTCGACCAGGCTGAAGCCAAGAAGGCGCTTGTTCACGGCATCACCCTCCCACGTCGGCCGTTTCGGTAAAACTGTGGTAAGACGTGGTGCCGGACGATGGCGTGCTGGCCGGCCATTGCACGGTTACCTTGACCTGTTCTCCGGTGATGCTGATGGTCTGCTTCGACGGCGGACCTTGAACGCTGTCCTGCACCTCGCAAAGCCAATTTTCGACATTGCAGGTGGCGCTGGAGGATCCACTGCAACCGCTTGCGATCGAAGAACCCGTTACGCACGTCGGCTGGGTGCTGGAACTGTTATACGCGTACTGCGCGATGTTCCCTCGGTCCGCCCAGATGGTGCCGACGATCTGATCCGTCAGGTCGGCGGCGTCGGACCGGTATTTGGCATCGGTGGCGTTCTTGATCATGGCCCCTTGCAGTCCGACCAGTCCGAGGAGGCCGAAGGAAAAGATGACCAGGGCAACCATCACCTCGATGAGGGTAAAGCCCGAGTGCCGGCTTGTGATGGAGGGTCGCATCATTGGCATCCCTGCGGGTTGGTGGAAAGACTCAAGGCGGGATCGCACAGGCGGATAGTGCCGCCGGCGCCGACCACGACATCCAGGGACCGGTAACTGCTCGCGTTGGTGGCATCGCCGACCTGGATGGTCACCGTGCCGGACTGGTTCGTAAGTCCAATGGGCTGGAAGACGATGGAGCCCGTCGGAGAACTCACCGCGACGTTCGAATAGGCGGCACCGTCAAAGCCCTGGATGAAGCTCTGCCCACTGTAGGTGCGCACGACCCAGTTCGTGCCGCTGGGTGAGGCGGCGGCCGTTCCGGACGATGGGGTTCCTGCCGTCAACGCGAATTCGACGTCCTGGTTCTGCTCTGCGGCATCGTCGTGGGCAAGCTGCAGTCCCGACTCGATCGATTCGGCAACGGTGCGTATCTGTTCATTCTGCAGCCATGTGCGAAAATTAGGGAACGCGAGGGCCGCCGCAATCCCGATGATGGCCAGCACCACCGCGACTTCGATCAGCGTGAACCCATGCGCGTATCGCGCCAGGCCCCCCTTCGCGCTCGCCGGGGCGATCAGCATTGCCCGCCCTCGTTCGTGACCCAGCAGTTGCTGTTGCCCGTCCACCCGGAGACGCCGCTGACCGTCGAAGACCTGAGGTTCGCGTCGGTGATCTGGTACGTGAAGCCGGACATCAGCGTGCCGGTGGCCCCGGTTGCCGTGATGGTGTAATTCTGGCCGCTGTTGCTGAGGGCGCACGCATAGGTGAAATACTGCGTTGTCGAACTGTTTGTCGAGGTGGGAGTCGCCCCGACCGCGCAGTTTGAGGTATTGTTCGGGGCCTCGTAGTTGTTGTTGTCCTGATAGTCCTGCTCCATCTGGACGTAAAGGCTCGAAAGCGTGTCTGTCGCATCGGTGATCTCGCCGCGGCGGACATAGTTCGTGTAGATCGGGATGGCGATGGCGGCGACGATGGCGAGCACCACCATCGTGATCAGCAATTCGATCAACGTGAATCCTGCAACGCTTTTCATGTGTTCCTCCCACTGTTCGCCAAGGTCCGCCAGCCGCCGGCGAATAGCCGAGACGCGCCTCTGTGTCAGGCGTCCCATGACGTTCACGATGGCATGGGACCGTCCCTGCGGCCGCCTTGGTGCCCCTCTGGCGTTTGTCGACTGCAAGCCCTTGGGCGGGCCGCTCCTTCGATAAGGCCATACGCACATGAAATGCCTATGGCATAAATATACCAGAAGAATAAAAAGTTCTGTAGCCGGTATAACGGTCGCTTTCTCGGTATCTTGAAAGATTTCCCGGGGAATCAGGCGTACGTCCGACGAGCGGTTGGAATCAGGGGATGAGCGGTGGTGCGCGAATGCAGCATCGGGCATAGGCAACGGCGGCACTGGCTTATGCCGGCCCCTGCTCCATGGGAGCATGTTGTGGCCCCTACCCGCCGACAGACTCGAAAAGCGCGCTCGGCCGTTGTGCCACGGCGCGCAGACCGCGGACCGCGGCCGCCTCGCGTGCGGGATCTCCGGTCAGTGGGACCCTTTGTACCTCCGGCGTTGCATCGGCCAGTATGGAGCGCCGTCGCCATTCACCAAGCCGCACGCGCATGACCTGCGCCGACGCAACAGTGCCACCTTTTCTCGTGCTGCCATGGCGTAACCGGGCATTTCGACATCGGTGCTGGATCGATTGGCGATGCTGTCGATCCGCTCTGATCGTCAAATGGCAGGGATGAGTGAAGGGCCGCAATCAGGATCGTCTTCTGTGGGATCCTCGCGTCGGCGGAGGCGAAAGACCTGGCAATTAAGCGTCGTCGTCCTTTCCTTGGCGCTCACACCTTGAGGTAATCCAGCCGCTGGGGCAGCCAGCGCTCCAGATGGCGTTGGGCGGCCTCGGGGAACCGTTCGAGCATCTCGTCGGCGGCCTCCCGCGCGGCTTCCAGCAGGTCCTGGTCGTGCTCGATGTCCGCGAAACGCAGCCACGCCGCCCCGCTTTGGCGTGTCCCCAGGTATTCCCCGGGCCCGCGCAGCAGCAGGTCTTGTCGGGCGATCTCGAAGCCGTCCTGGTGTTCGTAGATGATCTTGAGCCTCGCGCGGGCGGTCTCGGACAAAGGCGATGCGTAGAGCAGGATGCACACGCTCTCCACGCTCCCGCGCCCGACCCGGCCGCGCAGCTGGTGGAGCTGCGACAGGCCCATGCGCTCGGCATGCTCGATCACCATCAGGCTCGCGTTCGGGACGTCGACGCCCACCTCGATGACGGTGGTGGCCACCAGCAGATCGAGGGCGCCCGCCTGGAAGGCCCCCATCACGGCCACCTTGTCAGGGGCCGGCAGGCGTCCGTGCACGAGTCCCACCCGCAGCTCCGGAAAGGCGGCCCTCAGACGTTCATAGGTCTCGGTCGCGGTCTTGAGCTGCAAGGCCTCCGATTCCTCGATCAGCGGACAAACCCAGTAGGCTTGACGCCCGGCCAGGCACGCCGCGCGCACCCGTGCCGTCACTTCATCGCGCCGCAGGTCCGCGACCAGCTTCGTGGCCACCGGCTGGCGCCCGGGCGGCAGCTCATCGATCACCGAGACGTCGAGATCGGCGTAATAGCTCATCGACAGGGTGCGGGGAATGGGGGTGGCGCTCATCATGAGCTGATGCGGTTGCGTGCCCTTGCGGTTGAGCGCGAGCCGCTGATGGACGCCGAAGCGGTGCTGCTCGTCCACGATGGCAAGCCCCAGGCTGTGGAACGCGACCTCCGGCTGGAACAGGGCATGGGTGCCCACCGCGAGCTGCGCGTGGCCGCTGGCGAGCGCCGCCAGGCAGTGCGTTTTTTCCTGCTTGCGCAGCCCCGCCGCGAGCCAGGCGACGCGCACGCCCAAGGGCGCCATCCAGGCGGAGAGCTTGGCGAAATGCTGTTCGGCGAGCAGTTCGGTGGGGGCCATGACCGCGGCCTGGGCGCCGTTTTCGATGGCGGTGAGCGCCGCCAGGGCCGCCACCACGGTCTTGCCGCTGCCCACGTCCCCTTGCAGGAGGCGCTGCATCGGATGCGGTCGTCCCAGATCCGCGCCGATCTCATGCAGGACGCGCCGCTGCGCCGGCGTGAGCGAGAAGGGCAGCCGCGCGAACAGTTGCTGCGTCAGGTGCCCGCGGGCGGCGAGGATGGGGGCGCGCTGGGCGCGCCGCTCCCGGTAGTGCATGCGCATGGACAGCTGCTGGGCAAGCAGCTCGTCGAATTTCATCCGTCGCCAGGCGGGATCCCGGCGCGACGCCAGTTTCGCCGAATCGGCGTCGGGGGGCGGCTCGTGCAGGTGGCGCACAGACCCGGCGAAGGGCGGCAACCCGAGCCGCGCCAGCAGCGCTTCGGGCAGCGGGTCGGTCAGGTCGGCCGCCGCCAAGGCCTGCTTGATGAGGGTCCGCAGGCGCGTCTGCGAGACGCCCGCCGTGGTCGGATAGACCGGCGTCAGGGCGTCGGCAAGCGGCGTGCCGGCGTCGACGATGCGGTGCTGCGGATGGATCATCTCGGGGCCCAGCAGGCCCGCGCGCACCTCCCCGAGAAGCCGGATGCGGCGACCCACCGTGAGCTGCGCAACCTGGTTCGGGTAGAAATGGAACAGGCGCATCCACAGGTCGCCGCTGGCATCTTGGATGCGCAGCACGAAGGCTTGCCGCGGCCGCGGCCGCACCTCGCGCTGGATGATCGTGCCCTCGACCTGGACGGTACGGCCTCCGGGGGCCTCCCGGATCGGAAAAAGATGGGTCTCGTCCTCGTAGCGCAAGGGCAGGTGGAGGATCAGGTCCTGCCAGGAGAGAAGCCCAAGGCGGCCCAGCTTCTCGCTCAAGGCGCCCGAGATGGCCGGGGGCAAGGCGGCCTTTCCCGGGGTGTGGCCTGCCATGGACGGACCTGCTCGGCGGCCTAGCCCGGAAGGACGACGACGGCATCCATCTCGACCAGCGCGCCGCGCGGCAGGGCGGCCACGCCGACCGCGGCGCGCGCCGGAAAGGGCTCGTGGAAATAGCCGCGCATGATTTCGTTGACGCGCCCGAAGTCGGCGAGGTCGGTCAGGAAGACGTTGAGCTTGACCACGTCGTCCAGGGAACCGCCGGCGGCCTCGGCCACTGCGCTCAGGTTGGCGAACACCCGGTGGATCTGGTTGTCGACGCCTTGCACGAGTTCCATGGACCGGGGGTCGAGCCCGATCTGGCCTGATAGATACAGGGTCTGGCCCGCACGTACGGCTTGCGAATAGGTGCCGATGGCCTGCGGGGCGAGGGAGGTCTGGATGATCGTCTTGCTCATGGGGGCATCCTGTCGTTTGGAGGTTCAGCCTTTGACGCGCGAGAGTCTCACCACCTCGGGGATCTTGCGCAGGCTGCGCATGATGCGGGCGAGGTGCATGCGGTTCTCCACCTGGATGGTGAAGAGGATGGTGGCATAGGCGCTGCCGTCTTCCTCCTCCATGTTGATCTTGTCGATGCTGGAGCCCGCTTCGGCGATTTCGGAGGCGACGGTGGCGAGCACGCCGCGCTGATGGGCGACCACGATCTTGATGTTCACGTCGAACAGCTTCTTGGTATCCGGGTCCCATTCGACGTCGAGCCACTTGTCGGGATCCGCCCGAAACTGCTTGATTTGCGGGCAATCGTGGGTATGGATGATGAGGCCCTGGTCCTTGCTGACGAAGCCGATGATGGGGTCGCCCGGGATTGGGCGGCAGCACTTGGCGAATTGCACCGCGATCCCTTCCGAGCCGCGGATGGTGATCGAGCCCAGGGGCCTGCGCTCGCCCGGGGCGGGTTCGCCGAGGGAAAGGAGGTGACGGGCGACGACGATGCCGAGCCGCTTGCCCAACCCGATGTCGGCGAGGATCTCGCGCCTGGACTTGACGCCGGTATCGCGCAGCAACCGGTCCCAGCTGGCTTCCTCGACCTCGTGCGAACCCGGCTCAAGGAGCCGCAGCGCCTGTTCGAGCAGGCGTTCGCCGAGGGCGGCCGACTCCTCGAAGTGCATGGTCTTCAGCACGTGCCGAATATGGGCGCGCGCCTTGCCGGTGACCACATAGCTGAGCCAAGAGGGGCTCGGGCGGGCGTCGGCCGCGGTCAGGATCTCCACTTGGTCCCCGTTGCGCAACTCGGCGTGCAGCGGCATCAGCTCATGGTTGATTCTGGCGGCCACGCAGCGATTGCCGAGCTCGGTGTGCACCGCATAGGCGAAATCGATGACCGTGGCCCCTTTCGGCAGGGCCATGATCTTGCCCTTGGGCGTGAACACATAGACCTCGTCGGGAAACAGGTCGACCTTGATATGCTCCAGGAACTCCACCGAATCGCCGCTTTCGCTCTGGATCTCGAGCAGCGACTGCAGCCACTGGTGGGTCTTCTGCTGGACCTCGTTCAAGGTGGCATCGCTCGTCTTGTAGAGCCAATGGGAGGCGACGCCCGCCTCGGCGATCTTGTGCATGTCCTGGGTGCGGATCTGCACCTCGATGGGGGTGCCGAATGGGCCGAACAGCGTCGAGTGCAGGGACTGGTAGCCGTTCGCCTTGGGGATCGCGATGTAGTCCTTGAACTTGCCCGGAATGGGCTTGTACAGGCTGTGGAGCGAGCCCAAGGCGAGGTAGCAGGTGGGCACGTCCTTGACGATGACGCGGAAGCCATAGATGTCGAAGACTTCCGAGAAGGGCAGGGATTTCTCCTGCATCTTGCGGTAGATGCTGTAGAGATGCTTTTCTCGCCCGGTCACCGTCGCCTCGATCTTGCAATGGGCGAGTCGGTCCTTGATCGCCTCCTGCACCTTGCCCACCAGTTCGCGGCGATTGCCGCGCGCGGCCTGCACGGCCTTGGCGAGCACCCGGTAGCGGTTGGGGTAGAGGTGGCGGAAGGCGAGGTCATCGAGTTCCTGGTAGATGCTGTTGAGCCCCAGGCGATTGGCGATCGGGGCATAGATCTCCAGCGTCTCGCGCGCGATCCGCTGGCGCTTCTCCGGCTCCATGGCGCCCAGGGTGCGCATGTTGTGGAGGCGGTCGGCGAGCTTGATCAGGATGACGCGGACATCGCGTGCCATGGCGAGCAGCATCTTGCGGAAGTTTTCCGCCTGGGCGTGCGCCTCGGTCTTGAATTCGATTCGATCGAGCTTGCTGACGCCGTCGACGAGGTCGGCCACCGGCTTGCCGAATTTCTCGCCGATTTCGGCGTTGGTGATGGACGTGTCTTCGACCACGTCGTGGAGCAGCGCGGCGATGAGCGCCTGAGGGTCCAGGTGCCACTGGGCCAGGATCGTGGCTACCGCCACGGGATGTTCGATGTACGGTTCGCCGCTTCTGCGGAATTGTCCTTCGTGCGCCGCCTTGCTGAAGCAAAACGCCTCCTCCACCTGAGCGATGTCTTCAGGTTTCAGGTAGGGGCCAAGCTCGCTCGTGAGGCTTGCGGCATCCGGCGCCAAGGGCGCGGGCAGCGGGCGGGGGGACGGGTCCCTGAAGGCGGAGGACGGCACAAGGACTTACGCCTGTCCCTTGTTCAGGACTTCGAGGCCGACCTTGCCCTGCGCCACTTCGCGCAACGCGATGACCGTGGGCTTGTCCCGGTTCATCTCGACCATCGGGCTCGAGCCTTGCGCGAGCTGCCGCGCGCGGTAGGTCGCGGCCAGGGTCAATTCGAAGCGGTTGGGAATCCTTTTCAAGCAATCGTCGACCGTGATGCGGGCCATCGGGTGTTCCTCCGTGATGAAACCAGTGATGTGTCGCGTCTGCGGCTGCACGCCGCGCGTATGGCTCAGGTCAGCTGCGCGAAGAGCGCCGGGTCGCCTGCGGCCTGCCGGCGATAGGTGAGCCGGCTCGCGCGCACCACCGCCGCCAGGTCGCGCACGGCCTCTTCAAAGTCATTGTTGATGATAACATAGTCGAACTCGCTCGCATGGCTCATGTCCTCGCGGGCGGCTTTCAGGCGCCGTTCGATGACCTCCTCCGAATCCTGCCCGCGGCCGGTGAGCCGGGTGCGCAGCGCGCTGAGCGACGGCGGCAGGATGAAGATGCCGATGGCCTCTGGAAACAGGCGCCGTACCTGCGCCGCGCCCTGCCAATCGATCTCCAGCAGAATGTCCCGGCCGCTCTCGATCCTTTGCTGGATCCACTGCTGCGAGGTGCCGTAATGGTTGCCGTAGACCTCGGCGCTCTCCAGAAATTCGCCGGCCGACGCCATCTGCTCGAAGGCGGCCTTGGTCACGAAGTGGTAATCGCGCCCTGCGACTTCGCCGGGACGCGGCGCGCGCGTGGTATAGGAGACCGAAAGCTCGACACGGCTGTCGGCCCGCAGCAGCGCCTGCACGAGGCTCGTTTTGCCGGCCCCGGAAGGGGCCGTCACGATGAGGAGGTTGCCGGGCATGTCGTTAGAACCCTATCGTCAGCATCCGCGCCGCACAAGATGACAGGAACCGGCCATGGGGCGCTCGATGGAGCCCGGTTCCGGCGCTGGCTTCCCGGGCGCCGTCGGTGTCGAGATATATAGCACAAACCGCGGCGGCCGCGCCGCCTTATTCGATGTTCTGCACCTGCTCGCGCATCTGTTCGATCAGGACCTTGAGTTCCATGGCGGCTTGCGATGTGTCCAGCGCGATGGATTTCGAGCCCAGGGTGTTGGCTTCCCGGTGGAGCTCCTGCATCAGGAAATCCAGCCGCTTGCCCACGATGCCGCCTGCATCGAGGATGCGCCGGAGTTCGGAGATGTGGGCTTTGAGCCGCGCGAGCTCCTCGTCGACGTCGATCTTCTGCGCGAACAGGGCGAGTTCCTGCCGGATTCGCTCTTCGTCGCAGCCCGCCATGGCTTCCCGCATGCGCGCGCCCAGGCGTTCCTGGTAGGCTTTGACGAGCGCCGGAATCTTCGGCGCGACGGCATGGGTGATCGCCTCCATCTGGTCGCTGCGCTCGCGCAAGAGGGCCTTGAGCTTGTCGCCTTCGCGGCCGCGCGTGTCGGTGAGCTGCGCGAGCGCCGTGTTCAATAGGTCGAGCGTCGCCCCGCGCAGGGCCTCCGCATTGGGGGTGTCCGCGCCCAGCATGCCGGGCCAGCGAAGGATGTCGACGACGCGCAGGCCCTGGGCCGCCGCCAGATGGGCCCTGACCGTTTCGTCCAGCGCCACCAGCTGTCGCAGCAGCGAAACATTGAGCTCCGGGTGCACTCGGCCGGCTTCCAGGGGCACGAGCTGCAGACGGCACTCGACCTTTCCCCGGCTGAGACGCCGGGCGATGGCTTCGCGCAGGGCGGGCTCCAGCGCCTTGAACTCGTCGGGCAGGCGGAAGGCGACTTCCAGATAGCGGTGGTTGACCGAACGCAACTCGAGATGCAAGGTCCCGTTCGGGAGGGAAGCCTCGGCCGAGGCGAAGCCGGTCATGCTGTAGATCATGGTTAACGTTCCGGATGGAGAAAGATCCAAGGCTGCGAAGCGCAACGGCGAGCCCTCGGCCCCGCAGGGGGCGCGAACGCCCGACTTCGCGCCGTCCGGCACATCATAACATAGCGGGGCTTGGGCCGCGTTTCCCTGGGAACCGCGGCTGATCCCTTTGACTTTGTGGGCCTAAGTGCACAGAATGCTGTTTGGGGGCGGGCGAGGCCGGCACGTGGGTCCCGTGCCCGACGCGCGGGCCTTGGCCGTTTGGCCCCGTGTTCCGGGGAGCGGTGCGGCGAATTGCCGTCCCGGCACGTCGCAAGACGCGCCCCTGGCCCGAAGACCGCGACTTGACGCGACCTGGCCGCTGTGCGGCGGATTTGTGGGTGACGAGGACATGGGCACGCAAGCGAACCAAGCCTTGCCGGAAGGGTATCAGCTGCAGAACTACCGCATCGCGCAGCAACTGAGCGGCGGCGGCTTCAGCATGGTGTATCTGGCCTACGACGAGCAGGGCGCCCCGGTGGCCATCAAGGAGTATCTCCCCGGTGCGCTGGCGTTGCGCCAGGGGGGCTGCACGGTGACGCCCAGCAACGCCGACAACCTGGCGGCGTTCCGTTATGGCATGAAATGCTTTTTCGAGGAAGGGCGCGCGCTGGCGAGCATCTCCCATCCCAACGTGGTGCGCGTGCTCAACTTCTTCCGCGCCCACGACACGGTCTACATGGTCATGCAATACGAGCGCGGCAAGACCTTGCAAGACCATATCCAGGCGAACAAGGGCACGATCAGGGAGTCCTTCCTTCGCCGCGTGTTCGCGCAGCTTCTGAACGGCCTGCGCGAGGTGCATACCCACAAGATCCTGCATCTGGACGTCAAGCCGTCCAACATCTACTTGCGCATGGACGGCTCGCCGGTACTGATCGATTTCGGCGCCGCGCGGCAGACGTTGACGGACCAGGGACCCAAGTTGTCGCCGATGTATACGCCGGGCTTCGCCGCGCCGGAGCAGTACAGCAAGAACCGCGACAAGCTCGGACCGTGGACCGACATCTACGGCGTGGGCGCGAGCATCTTCGCCTGCATGGCGGGCCTCGCCCCGCAACCGGGCGATGCGCGCGCGGAAGACGACCGGTTCGTGTCGACGAAGAAATTGTGGGGCGGCAAGTA
Source organism: Pseudomonadota bacterium (assembly GCA_021788645.1). Lineage (GTDB taxonomy): Bacteria > Pseudomonadota > Gammaproteobacteria > Burkholderiales > JAKAFK01 > JAKAFK01. The sequence goes on along the minus strand of JAJYKK010000020.1, from coordinate 14,371 downwards.
TTCCGACCATTTGCTGGAGATCGTCGATTGGTGCCTGCAGCTTGACCACATGGCGCGCCCGCAAAGTGTCTTCGGACTCCAGAAGGCACTGCTGGAACGGGTGCCGGAGCCGCCCAGGAAGCGCTCCCTCATGCACAGCCTGCGCGCCACCTTGACCAAGGAAATCTTCTAACGCGGTGGGTTGACATCCGGGTGCGCAGGATCGCGCGCGGACGCAGCCGTACATTCTTCAGTTGTGAACATGAAGTTCTCGGTCTATCAGTCGAGTCGGCAAGGCGGCCGACGCTACAATCAGGATCGCGTAGCCTATGCCTACAGCAAGGAGTCCTTGCTGTTGACGGTGGCGGACGGGATGGGCGGGCATTTGCACGGAGAGATTGCCTCGCAGCTGACCGTCCGGATGCTGTGCGAGATCTTTCAGAAGGCGGCGCATCCGAGGCTGGAGGATCCCTTCGCGTTCCTGGGCGATGCGCTCCTGGCGGTGCACAACGGCATCGGCGACTTCGCCGCGCAGCATGATCTGGCCGACAGCCCGCGCACGACGTGCGTGGCCTGCATCGTGCAGGACGACACGGCCTATTGGGCGCACGTCGGCGACTCGCGGCTGTATCTTTTTCGAGGGGCGCGGCTGCTCGCCCGCACGCGCGACCATTCCAAGGTCCAGCAGCTGTTCGATGCGGGCATCATTACCGAGGCGCAGATGCTCACGCACCCGGAGCGCAACCGGATCTACAACTGCCTGGGCGGGATGATACGCCCCGAGGTGGAGCTGTCGCGGCCCATGCCGCTGGAGGAGGGCGATACGCTTCTCCTGTGCAGCGATGGGCTGTGGGGATGGCTGTCGGCCGCCGAAATCGGCGCGCTGATCGGGGGCTACCCGATTGCGCAGGCGGTCACTCACCTGCTCAATCACGCCGAGGTTCGCGGCGGGGAAGATGCCGATAACCTGAGTGCCATCGGCATGACCTGGGGGGGCTCATCGGCGCACGAGCAGACCCTGGCGGGCGTTTTCGCGGAGACCGAGAAGGCTGTCGCGCGGGCGCAGCCGGGGCGCGAAGCCGCGCGCGTGAGCGAGGAGGAGATCGAGCGCGCGCTGGCCGAGCTCCCGCTCCTCGTCCGAAAATATACCTGAATGCCAAGGCTGCGCCTGATCGCCTCCGGGCGAGGCGCGCCCCTTTCCCACGGAGGTCATTGACCAACATGCGCCCCAGCCGTCGAGCACCGGATGCCCTGAGAGAGATCCGGATGACCCGCCACTACACGAAGCATGCCGAGGGCTCGGTGCTGATCGAGTGCGGCGACACCGTGGTGCTGTGCACCGCCAGCGTGGACGAGAAGGTGCCCGCGTTCCTGAAGGGCAAGGGGCAGGGATGGGTCACCTCGGAATACGGCATGCTGCCCCGCGCGACGCATACCCGGATGCAGCGGGAAGCCGCGGCGGGCCGGCAGTCGGGGCGCACGCAGGAAATTCAGCGGCTGATCGGGCGTTCGCTGCGTTCGGTGGTGGACCTCGCGCGGTTGGGCGAGCGCACGATCCAGGTGGACTGCGATGTGTTGCAGGCCGATGGCGGCACGCGCACGGCGAGCATTACCGGCGCATTTGTCGCGCTGTGCGATGCGCTCACGCATCTCGCGGGCCGAGGGGTCCTGCCCGAGTCCCCGATCCGCCAGTTCGTCGCCGCGGTGTCGGTCGGCATTTATCAGGGCGTTCCGGTGCTCGACCTGGATTACGCCGAGGATTCCGCTTGCGAGACCGACATGAATGTCGTGATGACCGAAGCGGGGCAGTTCGTCGAGATCCAGGGCACGGCCGAGGGGGCTCCGTTTACCCGGGGCGAGCTGGACGGGATGCTCGGTCTTGCGCAAGCGGGCATCGCCCGCCTCGTCGCGATCCAGAAGACTGTGCTGGGTCAAGGCTGAGGAAATACCGTTAAGCGACTGTCGACCGGCGTCGGACGCGTCGACACCCAACCCAATATCCGGTCCACGGACACCGGGGGCGATTCCTTCTGCGCCAGCCAAACGGGCGACCATTCGGACGGCCTGACTCGGGATCCGGGCCCTGACGCCCGTTGCACGACCGAAAAGCCGTGCCCTCCCTCGTGACGTGGCCGAGTCGCCATGCCCGATGGGCGGATACCGGCGAGGGGTGGGTTTGATTAAGCGATGGCGCGCCGCGCGTGGCCCGCCATTCTTCCCGCGATCGACCTTGCGGGTTCCCTTGTGGAGGTTCTATGAAGAAATTGGTGATCGCCAGCGGCAACCCGGGCAAGCTCCGCGAAATCGAGCGGCTGCTCGAACCGCTCGGACTGGAGGTGCTGCCCCAGTCGGTGTTCAACATGCCGGAGGCGGAGGAGCCGCATCCCACCTTCCTGGAGAACTGCCTGGCCAAGGCGCGCCATGCCGCCGAGCATTCGGGCCTGCCGGCGCTTGCGGACGATTCCGGGATCTGCGTCGATGCGCTGAACGGCGCGCCGGGCGTCTTCTCCGCCCGCTTCGCGGGCGAGCAGAGATCGGATTCGGCCAACAACGAGAAGCTTCTCGAGGCGCTCGCGCATGCGGAGCGCCGGTCGGCGCACTATTATTGCGTCATCGTCCTCGTGCGCTACCCCCAGGATCCCGAGCCCCTCATCGCGGAAGGGCGCTGGGACGGCGAGATCCTTCGCGAGCCGCGCGGGAGGGGCGGGTTCGGCTACGACCCGTTGTTTCTCGTGCCGGAGCTTGGGCGCACGGGCGCGGAACTCGCGCTGGAGGAAAAGAACCGCATCAGCCACCGCGGCAAGGCGCTCGCGCAGCTGGTCGAGAAGCTCAAGGCGCGGATGCGCGGCGATGCGTCCGGCGGCTAGCGCCGCCGGACGCGCGAGTCCCACGCAAGGGGAGGCTTCATGCACGGCGAGGCACGATTCCCTCAGGGTTTGCCGTTCAGCACCGATCTGTACGAGCTGACCATGCTGCAGGCCTATCTCGACGAAGGGTTGCACGAGACCGCCGTATTCGAGCTGTTCGTGCGCAGGCTTCCGGCGAAGCGGAATTTCTTGGTGGCCGCGGGCCTGGAATCGGTGCTCCAGCTTCTCGAAGCGCTGCGCTTTGGCCAGGACGAACTCGCGTGGCTCGCCGCGACGGGCCGCTTCAATGCGGCCCTGATCGACTACTTGGCCGCGTTCCGCTTCTCCGGCGATGTCCATGCCATGCCGGAAGGGTGCGTGTTCTTCGCCGATGAGCCGATCATGCGGGTCACGGCGCCCCTGCCGATGGCGCAGCTGGTCGAGACGCAGGTCATGAACCGGCTCCATTACCAGAGCCTGATCGCCTCCAAGGCGGCACGGATGGTGCTGGCGGCGCGGGGTGCCCAGCTCGTCGATTTCGGGCTGCGGCGGGCGCACGGGGAGGATGCCGGGCTGGCCGGCGCGCGGGCCGCCTTTCTCGCGGGCTTTGCCGGCAGTTCCAATGTGGCGGCGGAGGTCCTGTTCGGCATCCCGGTGTTCGGCACCATGGCGCACTCCTTCATCCAGGCCCATGACGACGAAGCGGCGGCGTTTCGATCCTTTGCCGCGGCCCAGCCGGAGCGCTGCGTGCTGCTGATCGACACCTACGACACCGAGGCGGCCGCGCGCAAGGTCGCCGCCCTGGCGCAAGCGCTCGCCAGGAGCGGCACCGCGATTCGCTCGGTGCGGATCGACAGCGGCGATCTCGCCGCGCATGCGCGCAACGTGCGCGCGATCCTGGATGAGGCGGGGCTGCGTGACATCGGCGTGTTTGCGAGCGGCAATCTGGATGAATACGAGATCGAGCGGTTGCTTGCCGGCGGGGCGCCGATCCGCGGGTTCGGCGTCGGCACCCGTCTGTTGACCTCCGCCGATGCACCTTATCTCGACTGCGCCTACAAACTGCAGGAGTACCGGGGGCGCCCGCGGCGCAAGCGCTCCGAGGGCAAGGCGACGTGGCCCGGAAGAAAGCAGGTCTATCGGTACGTCGAAGGGGAGCGGATGGACCACGACTGCGTGACGCTGGACGACGATGCCCAGGCGGGACGCCCGCTGCTGGCGCCGTGCATGCTGGCGGGACGCCGCGTGCGGCCAGCGCCGACACTGGCCGAATCGCGCGCCTTGGCGGCCCGCGAACTGGCGATGCTGCCCCGGCGCCTGAGGGGCCTCGGCGAGGGGGCGGCGCCGTATCGCGTCGAGATTTCCCCGGCGCTTGCCGATCTCGCAACCGCCTTCGATCGTGGGAACGCCTGATTGCGCGCCGAGCCCGCTTCCGAAGCGACGGATTTTCCATCGACCTGTGCCCTCGCGCTTTATGTGCACGTCCCGTGGTGCCTGCGCAAGTGTCCTTATTGCGACTTCAATTCCCACGAAGCCGGTGGCGCGATCCCGGAGGCGCGCTACGTCGAGGCGTTGCAGGCCGATCTGCAGGCCGCCCTGCCGCTGGTGTCGGGGCGGGAGGTTCGCAGCATCTTCTTCGGCGGCGGGACGCCGAGTCTCTTGTCGGTTCCGGCGGTCGGGAATCTGCTGGACGCCGTGAGCGCCGTGCTTCCTTTGGAAAGCGGCTGCGAAATCACCCTGGAAGCCAACCCGGGCGCCGCGGACGAAACGAAGTTCCGCGGGTTCAGGGAGGTCGGGGTGACCCGGCTGTCCCTGGGCGTCCAGAGTTTCGACGACGCCCGCCTGGCGGCCATCGGGCGCGTCCACGACGGGGAGGCGGCCCGGCGCGCGCTGGACGGCGCGCTGCGCCATTTCGAGCGGGTGAACGTGGATCTCATGTACGCGCTGCCGGGCCAAACCGTGGCGCAGGCCGCAGGCGACATGCGAATCGCGATCGAGCGGGGGCCGGCGCATCTTTCCGCGTATCAATTGACGATCGAACCCAACACGTGGTTTGCCCACCAGAGGCCGGAACTGCCGGGCGAGGATGCGGCCACCGAAATGCAGGAGACCCTCGAGGCGATGCTGGGCGAGGCAGGCTATGCGCACTATGAGACATCTGCCTTCGCGCGCCCCCAGGCCGCCTGCCGGCACAATCTCAATTACTGGCATTTCGGGGATTACCTGGGCATCGGCCCGGGCGCGCACAGCAAGCTTTCGGCCGACGGGCGCATCGTTCGCCAGACGCGCCACCGGCAGCCGAAGGCGTACATCGAGGGCGCGCGGCGCGGCCATGCGGTCCACGAGGAGCAGGTGGTCGCTACGGCCGACCTGGGGTTCGAGTTCATGATGAATGCCTTGCGCCTGACGGCGGGGTTTCCGGTGGGGCTTTTCCGGGAGCGCACCGGACTGGAGCTCGCGGCGGTCGAAGAGCCCTTGCGGGCGGCCGAAGCCCGGGGCCTCATCGAACGCCCGCCCGGATGCATCCGGCCGACCCGCTTGGGCCGACGATTCCTGAACGACCTGTTGCAGCTGTTCCTGCCCTGAGCCGGGGGCTGGGGATGCGTCTTGCTTGACAGAACATACCAAGTGGTATGTAATGGGCGCATGGAAAAGCCGCATGCCGATTTGACCCGCGAAAAGATCCTGTCGTCCGCATTCTGCGAGATTCACCGAAAGGGGTTCCAGGCGGCCAGCCTGGCGGACATCCTGGAGGCGACGGGGCTCACCAAGGGCGCGCTCTATTACCACTTTCCGACCAAGCAGGCGCTCGGGCTGGCGGTGGTGGACGAGGTGGTGAGGACAAGGCTCGAGGAGCGGATCTTTGCGCCCGTGCGCGGCGCGCAGCGGCCGCTTGACAGGTTGGTCGAGGTGATCGAGGGCATCGCGCGGGAGAGCGATGCGCAGGGCGTTGCGCTGGGATGCCCGCTGAACAACCTGATGCAGGAAATGAGCCCGCTGGACGAGGCATTCAAGGAGCGGCTGTCGGCGATTCTGGAGACGTGGCGAGAGGTCGTGCGCTCGGCCCTGGCCCGCGCGCAGGCGCGGGGAGAGGCGCGCGATGACTTCGATTGCGGCGCGGCGGCGCTGTTCATCGTCGCCGCCTTCGAAGGGTGCATCGGCGTCGCGAAGAACATGCAGTCCGTCGAAGCCTTCCGCTCCTGCATGCGTCAGCTCGCGAATTTCGTGGTCACGCTCAAAGCGGATCGGTCCTGACGTGACGTGAACCCGGGCGGGACATTTGTCCTTCATAACGTACCGGGCGGTTGGTATCTTTTTGATGGCTGTCCAACAACAAGGAAAGGAGATCAAGTATGTCGCTGCTTGCAACGGTATCGCCAGAAAACGCCACCGGCCCTTTGGCCGAAACCTATCACGACATCGAGCAGGCGATGGGATGGGTCCCCAACGCCATGCGGCTGTATAGCCAAAGCCCCGAGCTTGCGGCCATGCGCTGGGCGCAGACGCGCTATTTCATGCAGCATCCGCGGCTGAGTCCCGCCCTGCTTGCGTTCACCCGGATGCTGGTCTCCGGTGACAACGACTGCGGCTATTGCGTCGGATTGAACGAGGCGATGCTCATCAACCGGCTGGGCGTGAGCGCCGAGGCGGTCGCGGCGACCAAGAAGGACCCGAGCGCTGCGCCGCTTGCGGCACCGGAGCGCGCGCTCCTCTTGTTCGTGCTCAAGGCGACCCGCACGCCGCACGCGGTCGAGGCGCAGGATGTCGAGCGAATGAGAGCGGTGGGGTGGACCGATCGCGATCTGCTCGAGGCGGTCGAGCACGCGGCACGCAACCTGGCGATGGACGTGATGTTCAACGCATTCAAGATCGAACGCGATTTCTGAAATTCATCCGCAACCCCGCCTTCGGAAAGGAGAGTCCTGCCCATGAAAGTGACTGAAGCCATCGAAAGCCGCCGCGCGACCAAGGCTTTCGATCCGGACCATCGCATGGCGCCAACGGATGTCGACCGGCTGTTGTCGCTTGCGATGCGCGCGCCCACTGCCTTCAACATCCAGAACTGGCGGTTCGTGGTGGTTCGCGATCCCCAGCTGCGTCGCGATCTGCGGTCGGCTGCCTGGGACCAGCCGCAGGTGACCGATGCCTCGCTGCTCCTCGTGCTGTGCGCCGACCTCAAGGCCTGGGAGAAGCACCCCGCCCGGTATTGGCGCAATGCGGCGCCCACGGTGCAGGAGTTCGTCGTGACCGCCATTGATCGCTATTACCGGGACAAGGAGACGGTCCAACGGGATGAAGCGATGCGGTCGTGCGGGCTGGCCGCGATGACCTTGATGCTTGCGGCCAAGGAAATGGGCTACGACTCGTGCCCGATGGACGGCTTCGACTTCGAGGCGGTCGCGCGGTTGCTGCGGCTGCCCGAGGATCATGCCATCGGCCTGATGGTGGCGATCGGCAAGGGCATCCGCGAGCCATGGCCGCGCAGCGGGCCCATCGCGCAGGAGGACGCGGTGATTTACGACCGCTTCGAGGCGTGAGCCTCCCCGGCGTCGCTGCTGCCGGCGGCGTCGGGCACCTTGCGAAACAGGAGGTCCCAGACACCGTGGCCGAGCCGCAGGCCACGGGCCTCGAATTTGGTGAGGGGGCGATAGCCGGGCCTCGGTGCAAATCCTTCGGCGGTATTGGCCCAGTGAGGCTCGGCGCCCACTACCGCCAGCATCTGATTCGCGTAATCTTCCCAGTCCGTGGCGAGATGGAGGTAGCCCCCGGGCGCGACGCGCGCGGCGGCGAGCGCGGCGAACGCGGCATTGACGAGCCGCCGCTTGTGGTGGCGTTTCTTGTGCCAGGGGTCCGGAAAGAAGACGTGAATGCCGTGGAGCGCTTCGGCAGCGATCATCTGCTGCAGGACCTCGACCGCATCGTGCTGAACGACGCGCACGTTGGTGAGGCCCTCGAGTGCGAGGGCGTTGACCAAGCTGCCGACGCCCGGGCCGTGCACCTCGATCCCGAGAAAGTCCCATTCGGGGTGCGCCCGCGCGATTTCCAGTGTCGTCGCCCCCATCCCGAACCCGATCTCCAGAATCTTAGGGGCCTGCCGCCCAAAAATCCGGTCGAGATCGAGGGGCCGCGCGTCGAACGGGATCCCATACACCGGCAGCAGTTCGCGCAGTGCGCGCTCCTGTGCCTTGGACAGGCGTCCCTGGCGCAGGACGAAGCTCCGGATCGGGCGCGGAAACGGGGTCGAGCCGTCCATGGCGTCCGCCTAGCCCCCTTGTCCGCTGGCCGCGATGAGGCCGGTGGTGGGGGAGCTTGGGCTCGCGCCATAGAGCTTTCTCGGCATGCGCCCGGCGAGGAACGCTTCCCGTCCCGCCTGGACCGCCTTGCGCATGGCGGCGGCCATCAGTCGCGGGTCGCGGGCGGCGGCGATGGCGGTATTCATGAGGACTCCGTCGCAGCCCAGCTCCATGGCGATCGCGGCGTCGGACGCCGTGCCGACGCCGGCATCCACGAGCACCGGGATCTTGGCCTGCTCGATGATGATTTGCAGGTTCCAGGGGTTGAGGAGGCCCATGCCGGATCCGATGAGACTGGCGAGCGGCATGACGGCCACGCAGCCCATTTCCTCGAATTGTTTGGCGATGATCGGATCGTCGCTGGTGTAGACCATGACCTTGAAGCCGTCGGCGATCAGCGTCTTGGCCGCGTGCAGGGTCTCTACCACGTTGGGGTACAGCGTCTTCGGGTCGCCCAGGACCTCGAGCTTGACCAGATCGTGGCCGTCGAGCAGCTCACGCGCAAGGCGCAAGGTCCGCACCGCATCTTCGGCGGTATAGCACCCTGCGGTATTGGGCAGAATCGTATAGCGTGAGGGCGGCAGCACATCGAGCATGTTGGGTTCCCCCGCGCTCTGGCCGATGTTGGTGCGGCGGATGGCGATCGTGACGATCTCGGCGCCGCTCGCCTCGATGGCCGCGCGCGTCTCATCGAAGTCCTTGTACTTGCCGGTGCCCACCAGCAAGCGGGATTGGTACGCGCGGCCGGCAATGACGAGTTCATCCATGGTGTTTGGTCCGTGGGTTGATGCGGTTAGGGGAAAGTCGAGCAAGGCGGACGGCCCGGCCAAATCGCGCGCCGCGACGGCTCAGCCGCCGCCCACGGCCATGACGATTTCCACGATGTCGCCCGAGGCCAGCGGGGTCTCCCCGAATCGGCTGCGCGGCACGATTTCGCCGTTGCGCTCGACGGCGAGGCGGCGGTTCGACAGCGCCATTTTCTGGAGCAATTGCGCAACGGAAGCACCAGCCTCAAGGGTCTGCGGTTGTCCGTTGACCGTCAGCGTGATCATGCACGGCACTCGGCAAGAAACAATGAAATATGAGGAGCGGCGTGAGCCGCCCAAGCGCATTCTAGCACGTGCGCGATCCTCGACAGAACCCGCGCGCGGATGGCGCGATTTGCCGTAATCTCCTCATCCCTGTACAATCGGCATCCACCTCGGGCGGGTGTAGTTCAATGGTAGAACGAAAGCTTCCCAAGCTTTAGACGTGGGTTCGATTCCCATCACCCGCTCCACTTCAGTTGTCCCGGGGCTTCCAAGGAACCCCAGCGCATGTTTCAACTCGCTGATCCTGTTTGAATCTCATCTTGTTCCTCGATCCAGTGAGCGCCGGCGAAATCCACTGACAGCCGGTCTCAACCGGCACACTCTCGCCTTTCGGGCGTTGGACACAGGCTCACCGGCATGACGGTCCGGCAGGCCGCACGCCATCGCCGATGTCGCCGGCCTCTCCGGTGTCGTCTCCGCCGCCGGGGCCTAGACCCGGCCTTCCGTTAGGCCTGGGTCGGCCGGCGCGCTTGGCCTTCATGACGCTCTTCAACCTGCACTCCCCGGCGGGAAGGTTCGGCCCGTCCGCAGACGAGGCCGGCGGGAGAGCGACGCCAGAGTCACCATCGTCCGGGAAGGGCGAGAGAGCGTCTTCGCCTGCGGGGTGCCGGCAAAGGCCATCGGGCTCATTGCGCCCGTCATGCTGCCGGCGTGTTTCTGCTTTGAAAGGCCGCCCGATGCCCGAGACAACGCCCATGCGCATCGGCGACGACGCGCTCATGTCGATAGCTGCGGGCGGACGTCAGCAGATCCCGGCAGGCGGCCGGACAGTCCTTGTCGAGAGGAAGGGCGGCGGTACATCATCAGGCCTCTCCCCATTGGGGCGCAGAAATTATCGGTCTTACACCAATTGGCCGTGTGCGCTGTTCTGTTCCCATCCGCCGCCTGCGTTCCTTTCCTGCCCTTTTCGCGGCCCTGCCCCCCTGATTCGTTAAAGAATGTTCATTCAAGTCCGTAATTAGTGTCGTCGATAATCCTGCGAAGCGATCAAGATACCAAATGGGCGGACTCTCGCCGCAGTGGCTTGAACAGATCGATGTGGCGCAGCTTCCCTCTCCGCCGCATACCCTCCTGCGCCTCCTGGAAACGTGCAGCAAGGAAGGCGTTGCGGTCGGCGATGTGGCGAAGATCCTGGACAAGGACGCCGCCCTCGCCACGCGCGTGCTGGCGCTCGCGCACTCGCCGGCCTATCAGCAGGGCGCGCGCGTGCGCAGCCTCGATCAGGCGCTCATGGTTCTCGGGCTGGACGCCGCGCGGGGCTTGGCGCTCAATGCCTCGGTGTATCAGGTGTTCAGCCAGCTGGCGGGCCCTTTCCCGATCGATCTTCAGTCTTTCTGGTGGCATGCCCTGCTGTGCGCCAGCGTGGCGAAGCTGGTGGCCAAGCGGGAGGGCTATGAGCATCCCGACGAGGCCTACGTCGGCGGGTTGCTGCACGACATCGGACGGCTGGTGCTGGCCGCCAATTTTCCCGGCGAGTTTGCCGGGCTGGCGGCCGGCACGCCGGACGGGCAGGCACAGGCCGAGCGGGCGGCCCTCGGCGCCTCTCACCCGGAGGTGGGCGCCTGGCTGGTGGCGCGCTGGGAGATGCAGTCCTTCCTGGCCGACGCGATTCTGTATCACCATGATGCCCCGGAGCTGATTCGGCCGGCGCATCCGTTGCTCCGCTTCGTCCACTTCGGCAGTCGTCTTGCCGATCTGGTGATGGAAGACCGGGCGGAGGTGGCCGTCCCCTTGGCTCAGGCGCTCTTTGGCTACGGCGAAGAGCAGGTGAGGGAGACCGCGCGGCAGGCGCTCGCCTATGCCATGCGCGTCGCGCGGGCGTTCGAAATCGACGCCATGGACGCCTTGCGGGGGGCGGCGAATGGCCGCTCGAAGGCGGGCGCGGAGAAGCAGGCGCAGTTGGCTGCCATCGTGCGAGACCATGCCCTGATCGACGCGATGCGGGCGTGCCTGATCCCCGCGCCTGCGGACGGGCGCGATGCCTGGACCATGGTGGAACGGGCGGCGCACCTGCTGTTCGGGGTCGAGCAGCCTTATTTCTTCGTGCTGGATCCCCGGGATGCGACGTTGCGCGGCCGGAACCCGCGGCAGCCGCACAGTCTGGTCAACGACTGGGTCATTCCTGCCGATGCCGGCGCCAGCCTGCTCGGCCAAGCGGTCGAAACGCGTCTGCCGGCCGACTCGTTTGCGCCCGAACGCGGGCGTCGCATCTTCGATGAGCAGCTCATCCGCCTGTCCAACGCGGAAGGCATCGTTTGTCTGCCGATCTTTGCGAAGGCGGCGCTCACCGGGGTGATGGTGTTCGGGACGAGCCGCGCGCGCCTGCCGCTCCTCGAGCGGCAGTACGCCCTGATGTCGGTGTTCTCGCGCCTGGCGGGCGATATGCTGGCCTCCGATGCGGAGGCTCGTCCCCCTGAACGCGGGACTTCGGCCGCGCACGAGGAACTGGCGGCCCTCAAGGCGGAGGCCCGGCGGGTCATCCACGAGATCAACAATCCGCTCGCCATCATGAAGAATTATTTGATGATCCTTCAGATGAAGCTGGGCGATGCCGATCCGGCGCAGAACGACCTTACGATCCTGAGCGAGGAAATCGACCGGGTGGGGCGCATCGTGCGGGGATTTTCCGGCGAGACGCACGAGCGCGGAGCGGTTCCCGAACGCGTCGACGTGAACGCCGTCATCTCGGATCTGCTGGCGATCGTCCGGCCCGCGCTCTTTTCGCCGAATGCGGTGACGGCGCACGTGCGATTGGACGATGGGGTGAGGCCGATCGAGGGGGCCGCCGACCGGGTGAAGGAACTGTTCTTGAACCTGTTCAAGAACGCCGCCGAGGCCATGCCCCTGGGCGGGGAAGTGTGGGTGGAAACACGTGCAGGCAGGACCGCCGAGGACAAGGACGAGGTGGTGGCCACCGTGCGCGACGATGGGCCGGGGATCCCGGCCTCCGTCATGTCGCGCCTGTTCGACCCGGTCGCCTCGACGAAGGGCGCGGGCCATGCGGGACTCGGGCTGTCCATCGTCAAGCGGACGGTCAACGCCCTCAAGGGGCAAGTGCGCTGCAAGAGCGCACCCGGCCAGGGGACGTTGTTCGAGGTGCGATTGCCTGCCGCGGAAAACTAGGGAGTCTTGACCATCGCCTGCGCGGGGGCGTCGGCCTCGCGAAATCGAACGAGAACAAGAAAATGTCGGACGTAGGGAGAACACCCGCGAAAGCGGCCGCCAGGGCCCAGGCCCACATCCCCAAGATCCTCCTGGTGGATGACGAACCGCGTCTCCTCGACAGCATGCAGGCCATCGTCGCCTCGCAGGGCTACAAGGTCCAGACCGCCAACGACGGGTGGGCCGCGGTCTCGCTCCTCAAGAGCGGGGGCTTCGACGTCGTCCTTCTCGACCTGGGCCTGCCCGGTCTGAGCGGTGCCCAGGTCATGGAGCACATGGCCGAGCAGGCCATCGATACGATGGTCATCGTGGTGACCGGCGAAGCGACCGCGACCGCCGCGATCCACGCGCTGCGCCAAGGCGCTTACGGCTTCATCAAGAAGCCGTGCCCGCCCGCCGAAATCGTCAACACCCTCACCAACGCGCTCGCCAAGCGCAGTCTCGAACGCGACAACAAGCGGATGCGGCTGCGTCTCGAGCAATCGGAGCGCTGGTACCGCTACTTGGTGAATCATTCGCCCGACGTCATTTTCACGCTCGATCGCGAGGGGCGCTTCACGTTCCTGAATGACCGGGTGCAAAGCCTGCTCGGCTACAAGCCGGAGGAACTGGTCGGACGCCATTATTCCGAGGCGGTCCTGGTTGAAGATCTTGATCAGGCGACCTTCCTGTTCCGGGACCGCGGCAAGGACACGCGCTCCCATGGCTGCGGCGAGTTGCGGCTGATGCGCCGGTGCGTCGGCGAGACGCCTGATGGGGAGGCGCGCCACGTGACCGTCGAGCTCAACACCATGGGCATCTACGAGAATATCGCGGGCGGCGAAAGCCAGATGTTCCTGGGCACGTACGGCGTCTTGAAGGATGTGCGGGAGCGGAAGAAGGCCGAAGCGATCATCCGCTATCAAGCCTACCATGACCTGCTGACCGGGTTGCCCAACCGCGCCCTGTTCAAGGACCGCCTGAATCTCGCGATCGCCCAAGCGAAGCGCAACGGCCACATGCTCGCGATCATGTTCCTCGATCTCGACCGATTCAAGGTGGTGAATGACACGCTGGGGCATTTTGCGGGCGACGAGCTGCTCAGGGGGGTCGCGACGCGGCTGCGTCAGTGCCTGCGCGAATCCGACACCCTGGCGCGTTTGGGGGGCGACGAATTCATCGCCCTCCTGCCTCAGGTGGCGAGCCGCGCCGATGTCGTGGCGACGGCCGACAAGGTGCTGGATGCGTTGGGCGCCTCGTTCATGATCGACGGGCACGAGGTTTTCGCGTCGAGCAGCATCGGGATCGCGGTCTATCCGGACGACGGCGCCACGCTCGACGCGCTCATCAAGAACGCCGACATCGCGATGTACCAGGCGAAGGGATCCGGGCGAAACAACCATCAATTCTATGCCGCCCAGATGAGCGACTCGCTGTCCGATCGGCTGGCGCTCGAGAGCGATATGCGAAGGGCCATCGAAGCGGACGAGTTCGAGGTCTTTTACCAGCCGCTGATCAATGTCGCCTCGGGCGAGATGGTCGCCGCCGAAGCCTTGATCCGGTGGCGACACCCCCAACGGGGCATCTTGCTGCCGAATGAGTTCATCCCGCTCGCCGAGGAAAACGGCTTGGTCGTGGCCCTCGGGGAGTGGACCTTGCATCGGGTCTGCGCCCAGCTGGCGCAGTGGACCCGAGACGGCCTGCCGGCGCCGGCCGTGGCGGTCAACCTGTCGGCGCGCCAGATCGAGCAGCCGTTCTTCGCGCAGGGGTTCTTGCGAGTGCTGGCGCAACACCGGATCGAGACGGCGCTGATCAATGTGGAGATCACGGAAAGCGTGATCATGAAGGACGTGGAAAGCACGGTCTCGACGCTGCGCGAACTCAGCCTGGCGGGTGTTAGCTCTCACTTTATTTCCCCGGCAATTTCTCACGCTATTTCGTGATGAAGGGAGAGCGGAATCCCGGATATTTTCCTCGGGTGAGGGAATCTGGGAAGGCGGCGTAATGTGGGCCGGGCTAG
>JAJYKK010000085.1 GCA_021788645.1 Pseudomonadota bacterium | reverse complement strand
GAGCTGTCGTCAATAACAGAAGGGAGATGGGCCCGCGCCGGTGGCTGCCAGTGCGGGCCCGGTGCCGGTGCAGATCCGCTTGGCATGGGGGTCGACCGGCGAGGACTACGTTACCCGACAAGCATGGCGGCGATCGTGGTCCGGATTGCGCTCCGGACCATCTCGGTTGCCAGATGGCGCATGGCAGCGTCGTTTTGTGCTGAGCGAATGTGGTCAGGAATTGGCGGTATTGGCGAAGGGATGTCTCCCACTTTGATCACCCCAACTCCTCTGCGTGGGAGATGCGTGGACCGCTTGAGCATCTGCAACTGGCCCCTATGCGACCGCTCTTACCGCTTCGGGGTTCTGTTCGGCAATCTTGAGCAGCGTCTTCGCCGCGCCGGAGGGCTCACGTCGCCCTTGTTCCCAATCCTGCAACGTCCTGACGGACACGCCGAGAAGTTTGGCGAATTCGGCCTGCGTCATCCCTACTTTTGCCCGCGCTTCAGCGGCGGCAGAAAGCTTCACGCGGGTCTCGCGGGCCGTTTGTCCGGCCTTCATCCCACGGACGGATTCCAGAAGGTCCTTTTGAAATTGCTCCAGTTCCTTATCCACGTTCCACCTCCGTTTTGAGCTTGGCAAGGAAGTCCGCCCCAAGATTGTCGTATTTGGCTTTGGCATAGACGATCAACAACCAGATGCGGCTGTCCGGGCCATTAAAGTAGATCACCCGCGCGCCGCCGCGCTTGCCCATGCCGGCGCGGCTCCAGCGCACTTTACGACATCCGCCGGAGCCGGGAATCACGTCGCCAGCCAGCGGATTGGCGGCGATCCAATTGACAAACTCGACGCGCTCAACTTCTGACCAGACTTGTCCAGCATACCGCTGAAAGACTTCGGTTTCCGCGACGGTGCTCAGCATGCACCAAGTATACGGCAGCGCCGGACCTTAATCAACCCGGCTTCTTCGCCAAATTCTCGGCCCGCAGGTGTGTGTAGCGCTTGAGCATCTGAAGCGTTTTGTGGCCCGTGACGACGGCCGCTTCCATGGGGTTGAAGCCTTTCTCGAATAGTCGCGACGTGGCTTCGTGGCGCAGGTCGTGGAAACGCAGATCGGCCAGCATCCTGGGCAATAAGCATCACTCGAAGCCTTGCCCGCAGGATGCGGCTGTATTCCCGACTTGCTGCCGGTGCGGAAGCATACTTCCAGGTCCTGCTGGCGAAAGGGCTTCATCACGCCAGACTCGTAGCCCGCTAATGATCGCTTATCGACAGCAGGGGATATGCGTCTAGAGCACAACCCATCTGTCCGCGTCTGTAGCAGATGATTTGTCCGGTTCTATGCTGTGTCCAGGGCGCAAGCATGAAACGGACGGAGTGTTCGCGCACCCACTCCGCGTCCCAAAGGACCGGCGGCAGGCCTGCGCACACCCGGGAGCTCGGCGGCATGGACCTCAGCCTCGCCAGATGTCGGGCCAGGGGAATGGCGTGCTGTCTTTCCGCCCTGTCCCGGGTCGCGAGCGAGCACCTGGCCCGGTAAAAAGAAAAGTGGGAAGCAAAACGCATGCCGGGAAAATAACGCGCCCGATACGCGCAGGACTTGCCCGGTTGGGAGGTGGCCGTGCAGCGAATGTGTAAGGAGGCCCGACAAAAAGTCTGGCGTCAGAAACGGCCGAACGGCCTGATGGCACGCCAAAGCAACGACATCGGGCAAAATTCGGCATGTAAAATTATTCGAAACGGCCCAGCCGCTCGCCGTCGAGGGCAGCGAAACGGACGCGCGCGTTGCCCAGGCGCGGGCAAGCCACTATAATTTCCCCTTCCCCGACATGCCTCAGGCGACGCGCGTGGCCGACTTCGCTCGAATGGGAGCGTGGCGTCGAGCCCTGCCGTCGGCGCCGGTGGCGTCAATGACGCAGCCGATGCGTGAGGGCTTTTTGCGGGCTTCGGGATGGGCGGCCTCGATGCGAAGCGCCCGCACGCGGCGGCCTCGGATATGGCGCGACGCGGTCACGGAACCTTAACAGGACCTACGCATGCATGCGAGGACGAGCCCCATGTCCGGCCATCCGATGACAGGAATTGGGCGGCACCCAAACCGAAGCCTGTCCATGGGCCGCGGGAGCGTTCTCTTGGCCCGCCGGCAGCATGCCGCGGCATTCCCCCCGGCCTCATGGGGGCGAGACGCCAGGCAAGCGCGACGTGGAAATTCGCGCACGGGCCTTTCCCCGCGATGCGCATCTGGCCGTCGAGGCGACCCGCGCAGTCCGGTCCGGACGGATACCCCGGCCGGGGCCGCCTTTGCCCGCAGCGCCGCGGTCCACACGAAGACCGGCGTTGGCCGCAGGATCGGCGTGCGTTGAATATGCAGCACCTCGCACAGGCTGGCGCGAAGCGATGACTCGGCGGGGGCGGGGGGCCATCGCCTGGGTCAACCATTTTTATGAATACCTGGTCTATTACGGCTTTCTGCTGATCTTCGGATCGATGTGCCTGTTCTGGAGCCTGGTGTCGGTCCCGCTCGCGCCGTTGCTGCCCAGACAGATGGGCCGCCGACTCGGACGATGGATGATCTCGTTCGGCTTCCGTGCCTATCTTGCCGCGCTTGAACGAACCGGCATCGTCACCTGCGACCTCTCCGCGCTTGACACCCTGGCGCGTTCCGGCCCGGTGATCATCGCGCCCAACCATCCGTCGTTAATCGATGCCGTCCTTATCGTTTCCCGGTTGCCCAACGTCGCCTGCATCATGAAGGCCAAGCTCTGGGACCATTTCATCTTCGGCGGCGCGGCCCGGATAGCGGGCTACATCCGCAACGACTCCCAGGCGAGGCTGGTCGTCGACGCCACGCATGAACTGGCCGCCGGCAGCCATCTGCTGATCTTTCCAGAAGGCACGCGCACCGTCGATAAGGATATCCAGCCCTTCAAGGGCGGGTATGCGCTGATTGCCAAACGGGCGCACGCGATGGTGCAGGCCGTCTGGATCGAGATCAACCACCCGTTCCTGAGCAAGGGCCGCCCCCTCCTCGAAAAGCCGGAATTTCCGCTGGTCTTCCGGGCCCGTCTGGGTGAGCGCTTCATGCCGCCGCGCGACATTCGCGCCTTCGTCTCGGAGATGGAGTGCTATTTCCGTAACGAGACCGGGAAGCGCTTCATGGAGCCCCCGCAGTGACTCCCTCCCTGACCCATCTCGTGCTGATCCCCAGCTACAACACAGGGGCCAGGCTCTACGAAACGGTGCGTGCCGCCCGGGCCTCATGGAATCCGGTCTGGGTGGTCGTTGACGGCAGCAACGATGGGACGGCGGAGTCCCTGGCGGCAATGGCGGCACAGGACGACGGCCTGCGCGTCTGGGTGCTTCCGGTCAACCGGGGCAAGGGCGGGGCGGTGCTGTTCGGGCTCGATGAGGCGCAGAAGGCGGGCTTCACCCACGTCCTGACCATGGACGCCGATGGGCAGCACCCTGCCGGCAAGATCGCCGAGTTCATGCGCGTGTCGGAACGCAATCCCGGCGCCATGGTGCTCGGGCGGCCGGTGTTTGATGCCGATGCGCCGGGCATTCGCGTTTCGGGACGCAAGATCTCGAACTGGTGGGCGAACGTCGAGACCCTCCAGGGCGGCATCGGCGATTCGCTGTTCGGCTTCCGGATCTATCCGATCCTCCCGCTGCGGGCGATCATGCACAAGCAGCGCTGGATGCGCCGCTTCGACTTCGATCCGGAGGCCGTGGTGCGCTTGCGCTGGCACGGCGTGCCCCCGATCAACCTCGACGCGCCGGTGCGCTACTTCAGCGCAGAGGAGGGGGGGGTCTCGCATTTCAAGTACCTGCGCGACAACGCCTTGTTGACTTTCATGCACATCCGGCTGGTCATCGGCTTCGTGTTGCGTCTGCCGCTCCTGCTGCGGCGCAGGGCGCGCAGCAGCCGGCAGTGAGGCCGAGAAACGGCCACGGGCATCGCGCATCGTCGAGGCGGACGCGCTCCACGTTTCGCCGGATATGGCGGGATGCTGCCATCTGCCGCCCAGAACATGCGGCCAGTCGCGAGCCCTATCGATGGCGTCGGCTTCCGTTGCGGGCGGCCATTTGCCCCCACGGGGGCGACAAAAAATTGCAGTGACATTTGAAAGGAGCTCGGATAATATAAAACTTACGCTGGAATTACTTTTGCGCCTTGAGTAGGGGAGGAGGTGTGGCCGGCGTGCGCTACCCTTCTCCAGGACGCGCTCGCTTGGCGCATACGGCGCCCAGTGTCTCGCGGCAGCAGCCCGGACATCCCGGGGCGTCTCCTGAGCATGGGGCACGGCGATGGATGCTTCGCTGCATGGGTGCACGGAGCCGGGGACTCAAACGGCTAAAGCCATTTGCCGGGCCGCGCGAGCGGTTGGCCAACTCCCTGTCGCTATGTCGGAAGCATGGCCGGTCTTGCGGCTTTGGCGTGTCGCGGAATACCGCGGACGCTTGCACCAGAAAGTGGATTTTTAAATCGCATTGTCATATTGCCATGGACAACACGCTCGATCTCATCAAAGACTATCTCACGCAACGCATGGATAACCCACCGGCACACCTGACCGTCGACAGCAGGCTCGACGAACTCGGGATCGACTCGCTGGGGATGATAGAATTGATTTTCGAGCTCGAAGATACGTACAAGATCACCGTGCCGCAGGATGTTCCGACCCCAGAGACAGTGGGGCAGCTGATCGAGGTTGTAGAGAAGTACATGCCTGCCGTCGCGAATGAGTAAACCTGGCCTGCGCAGGGTTGTTGTTACCGGGGTCGGGCTGGTCAATCCCTTTGGCGGTAACGCCGAAGACTTCTGGGCCCGGATCATGCGCGGAGAATCCGCCGTCGCGCTCTATCGGCATCCTTCCTCCAGAGGCAACCTCGCACAACCCGCCGTGCGCTGCGCCGACTTCAGCCCCGAGCAGACGATCGGCAAGGCCATGACCAGCATGACCGACCGCTATAGCCAGCTCGGCATCGCGGCGGCCTTCGGCGCATGGGCCGATGCGGGGCTGGAACGCGGCGGCACGGGACGCGACGACTACGGCGTCTCCTGGGGAACCGGGGTCGGCGGGACCTTGACTTTCGAAAAGGGCTACCTCGATTACTTCGAGCGTGGCCGGAGCAGAATGTCTCCGCTGACCGTCCCTCAGGCGATGAACAACGCCGCCGCCTCGCATGTGGCGATCGCCCTTGGACTGGGGGGCAGTTGCCTGACGTATTCGGTTGCCTGCGCCTCTTCGGCAATCTCCATCGGCGAGGCGTACCGGCGCATCCAGTTTGGGCAGAACGCCCTGGTCGTGGCCGGTGGCTCGGAAGCTCCCTTGGCCTTCTCCGTCATGCTCGCATGGGAAGGCATGCGCGTCGTCGCCATGAGCGACGAGGCGGGCGCCTATCGGGCCTGCAGGCCATTTCAGGAGGGCCGCACCGGCTTGGTGCTCGGCGAGGGCGGCGCGGCCATGGTGCTCGAGGACATGGAGCACGCCCAGGCGCGCGGCGCGCGCATCTATTGCGAAGTGGCAGGCTATGGTCAAAGCTGCGACCACGCCCATCTCGTCCGCCCCGATGCCGCCGGGCAGGGCAGGGCGCTGCGCGCCGCATTGCGCGAGGCGGGCTTGTCGCCGGACGAGGTCGGCTACGTGAATGCCCACGGTACCGCCACGCCGGAAGGGGACCCCATCGAGATCCATGCCCTGAAGCAATGCTTCGGCGCTGCCGCCGGCAAGCTGCACGTGAGCGCCACCAAATCGATGCATGGCCACATGCTTGGCGGCGCCGGCGCGATGGAAGCGGTGATCACGGTGTTGGCACTGGCTCGCCAGCAGATTCCGCCGACCGCGCATCTGGAACAGGTTTCGGCCGATTGCGAAGGCGTGCGCCATGTGAAGGGCGTCGGCCTGGATGATGTGTCCTTCCAAGCGGCGATCAGCAATTCCTTTGCCTTCGGCGGCAGCAATGCTGTACTGGCTTTCCGGCGAGTCGGCTGATCTCCCGCGTCCGGCCGGCAATGCCGGCCGTCTCCCGTGACCGCGGCGCCCTCTCTCGGGTAGTCAAGACATGTCCTCCGGCTTGGCCATGACGGTCCATCTGTTGCTCGAACGCCTGTCCCCGGGGGCGCCGCTGCCGCGTGTGCCTGAGCCGCAGCTGATCATGGACGACCGGGCGCACAATGAGGCGTTTGAGCGGGTCGGCCGAGAAGATGGCCTGCTCGCGTTCGTCCACCTGTATCAGGCCTTGCAAATCGCACCGCTGCTCCGGCAGGGCGACCGCGTGCTCGACCTCGGTTGCGGGCCCGCCAATCAGCTGGTCCAGGTCGCCCGCCTCAATCCGCGCGCGCATTTCACCGGACTCGACGCCGCGTCGGGAATGCTCGACCAGGCGCGGGAGACGGTGCGGCGCTGCGGCGTGACCAATATCGAGCCGCTCCAGGGCGACATGACGACCCTGTCCGGGTTCGGCGATGGCAGTCTCGATGCCGTGATTTCGACGATGTCGCTGCATCACCTGCGGGACGAAGCGGCGCTGGACCGAACGATGCATGCGGTGCGGCGCGTGCTCAAGCCGGACGGTGCAATCTACCTGATCGACTTTGGGCGGCTTAAGCGCGCTGCGACGCAGCGGTTTCTTGCCGAGGACCGACGCGACCTCCAGCCCGATGCCTTCACCCGCGATTATCTCAACTCGCAGCGCGCCGCCTTTAGCGTGGGTGAACTGTCACGCGCGGTCCAGGTGTTCGGCGACCGGCTTTCCAAGTATGAAACGGCGCTTGCGCCATTCATGGTCGTTTTCAGAACGCCCGCACGTCGCGAACTGGACGCGGAGAGCAGACATGTCGCGCAACGCCTGTACCACCGCATGAACGCGACCCAGCAGTGCGATTTCCAGCGCTATGCCCGTTGGTTCCGGATGGGCGGCCTCGAACTGCGGTTCACGCCGGCCTGACCGGCTGCCCGCGCCTGCGCGGAGGGGAGGTCCCACGGCCCCTCCGGCGATGCCGCACCGGGCGACGCAACAGTCCCGGACGCACGTACGCCCTGCGGCCGCGCGCGCAAGGCGGTGGGATTGCCGAGTCCCCAACGGCGCTGACGCGTTCCAGGGAGAGGCGCCGCCTTGTTCAGATCATGCCGCCGTTCACGGAGATGACCTGCCCCGTGATGTAGGCGCCTCGTTCCGAGGCCAAGAAGCCGACCAGCCCGGCGACCTCGTCGGGCTTTCCGACACGTTTCATCGGCACCAACCGTTCCACCATCTCGCGGCTGAAGGCGTTCTTGCTCATGTCGGATTCGATCACGCCGGGGGCGACGGCATTCACGGTGATGCCGCGGCTCGCCAGTTCCAGGGCAAGGGATTTGCTCGCCGAATGGAGGGCACCCTTGGCGGCGGCGTAGTTGGCCTGGCCCCGATTTCCGGCGATCCCCGCGATCGAGGAGATGGTGATGATCCGGCCCCAGCGGCTACGGATCATGGGCATGGTCAGGGGCTGTGTGACGTTGAAGAAGCCGTGCAGCGAGACGTCGATGACGCGGTTCCACTGTTCCCGGCTCATGCCTGGGAACACCGCATCATCGTGTATGCCGGCATTGTTGACCAAGACCTGGATCGGGCCTGCGTCGAGCAGTCTTTCCAGCGCGGCGTGGGCCGCATCGGCGTTTGCGACGTCGAAGCAGACGGTTTCTGCCGAGCGGCCTTGGGAGGCCAGTTCGGCACACAGGGCTTCGGCCTTGTGGGCATGGCGGTTGGCATGGATGACCACGTGCAGGCCATCGGCGGCGAGCTGCCGACAGATGGCAGCCCCGATCGCTCCGCTCCCGCCCGTGACGAGGGCTCGTTTCATCAGTATGCGCGTGAAACCTCTCCGTTTCCCTGAAGGGATTCCCTTCGGGCACGCGGGAGGAGGCAGAGCACCGACCGCGCGCCCCGAGGCAAGCCCCTCTGGGGATAGCGGTCGATCTCTTGGGCCGGTGCCTGCTCACGCCCTCCTTTCTCGGTTGGCCCGTTGAATCAGGTGCCGGTCTTTCCCGGCCGCCAGCCGATGACGCCGCATGCGTCCTGCGACGGGCACGCGGCCCTACGGCAGTCTCCCCTCGACGATGTCACGCGCCCGCTTCCGCTTGCCACGGCGTGGGCATCTCTTGCTCCGCTGCCGCCGCTTTGCCTTTCCGCGAGCCCGTCAAACCAGGAAATGCCGGCTGCCTGCATCGAGCATGACGCTCGCGCGCCCCGACATCAGCAGCGTATCGCCATGATGCAGGCTGAATGCGTACAGGATGGTCGACTCGGTGCCGGACAGCCGCTCGGCACGGACAATGAGCTCGCCATCGAGGTCATCCAGGCGCGTCTTGTGCCAACGGACGTTGCGCACGCTGGTCAGGAGGCCGACGGCCGGACAGCGGTCATGGCCGGCCAGAAGCGCGCCATGCGCTGCCATGGCCTGGGCGGCATACTCAATGCCATTCGCTATCCCTAGGCTGTCTTCGCACCGCAGAGGGTTGCCGGCGGCGAGGTGGCCGATCGCCCGGCACTCGATGGTGGTTTCGTTCCAGGTTTCGACCCGGTCGAGCACACACATGTCGCCCTTGTGCGGAATGCGCGCAGCGATCCATGAATGGTCTTTCGGCATGCGTTTCCCCCTGTTCAGATTGCGCGGGCGACCGGCATGACGTATGCGGCGGGTGGCCCCCCATTCACCGCGACGGCATCGACCGCGAAGCCGCGCTGCCAAAGCCCGGCGATCGATGCGCCGAGACGGCCGTACCCTGTCCGCGGGCGATGGGCCTGGAGAAAGGAGATGGCGCGATGCACCGCCTGGCTGCAAGCGAAGCGTGGCCCCGCCGCCCCATCGCCGATGCCGGTCAGGAACAGGCCCTCGGCGTTCGGCGAGGCCCGCATCTGATCCAGCAAGCGATTTTGCTCGCGGTAGGGCAGGCATTGCAACACATCGAGAAGGGAGACGACATCGAGGTCCTCGAAAGGGCCCTCACGCATGTCGCCTCCGCTCGTCCGCGCACGCGCCGCCTTCCATCTGGCGTTCGGCGCCGGGAAGCCCTCTGGCCGGCAGACCGCGGCCGCCGC
Organism: Pseudomonadota bacterium; assembly: GCA_021788645.1. GTDB lineage: Bacteria > Pseudomonadota > Gammaproteobacteria > Burkholderiales > JAKAFK01 > JAKAFK01. The sequence goes on along the minus strand of JAJYKK010000085.1, from coordinate 233 downwards.
CGAGCCCCAGGAGGCGTGCCCCGGAAGGCGGGCTGGCGCGCGGGCTCGGCCGCGTCCTCCGCGTGCCCAGCGGCAATCAATGCGGCCGGTGGCGCGGTACGGTTCGGTCGAAAGATCGGACAGCCTTCGCTTGAGGTGAGGCCGCATGGTCACTCCCAGGTCACGGCAGGAGCCCGGGCGCTGAGGCGTCCCGCCATCGGCCGCGCGACAGAATGGCGGAAAATACCAGCGAG
>JAJYKK010000084.1 GCA_021788645.1 Pseudomonadota bacterium | reverse complement strand
CCTGGTGGCCTTCCATCGAGAAGGCCAGCGGCGAGTCGAGGTCGACGGGAGGTTGATGCTCATGGATGTCGCGCTGCGCATGCACCGCCGTGCGCCCGCTCGCGCGATGGGGCTGGCGTGCGAGCTTGAGGCCGTGGCGACGGTAGGCCGCCGCGGGCTGCCCTTGCGCGAGGCCCTGAAACACCGGCAGCGTCTCTTCGAGCGTGTGCAAGACATCGTCGAGCGTCTTCCACCGCCCCAATGTCTCGCGTCCGAGTCCGCGCCCGATATCCCGCAGCCACCGCCAACCGGCCTGAATGTCGTCCGGCGGGCTGAAGACCTGGAAGAAGCGCTGAGCGCGCCCTTCGTGATTGACCCAGGTGCCCGACTCTTCCGCGAAGGTGGCCGCGGGCAAGACATAGTCGACCCGCTCGACGCTCGCAGGGCGCGTATGGTCGATCAGCACGGTCAGCGCTGCCTGAGCGAACAGGCGATCGGTCGCCGCCTCCCCAATCCGCCGCGACAGGTCATTCTCCAGCACGATCAGGGCGCAGGCCGGAAGCGCGCCGGCCCCTTGTTCCAGCGTCCAGAGCGGCTCGCCGTCCATGAGTGCCAGGCCCATGGTGTTGCACTCCGGCATCCCGAGCGCGAGCGTCGCGGGCCGGCCAAGCGCCTTGAGCACGTTCACCACGTGCGCCGCGGCATCCAGGAGCGCACCGCATCCGAGGCTGGTTCCGGTGACGACCAGTGGACGCGCCGCACCGCTGAGCGCGCGCGCCGCCCGCGCGGCGAAGCCGTCCGTCGCGGACGCGGGTATCTGGCCGCCAGCCGCTTCGGGACTGAGGTATCGGCCGATGGCCAATCCCAGGCGCGCGATGTCGTCGGGCGCGCCCCGCCAGCATTCGGTGGCCGCATCGTCGAGCCTCGTAGCGTCTACGGAGGCGATGAACAGCGGGCTCTTGAGGCCGGCGGCGGCCTGCCTCACCGGCAGATCCTGCCAGAGCGGGATCCCGAGCGACTCGGCCTTCGCCAAGGCGGCGTGGCGCACCGCCTGGCGGGCCGCGAGGGCCATGCGCGGCGCGGTCTGGGTGATATCCTCGCCGAGCACCAGTATCGCGTCCGCTGATTCGACCTCGGCGAGGGAAGCCAAGGGGGCGATGCGCTTCGCCACCGCCAGCATCTTGCGGGCACATGCGTCCTCGACCTCCGACCACCCGAGGAAGAAGTTCTCCGGTCCGACCAGCGTGCGCAAGGCGAAATTTGCTTCGAGCGAAGCGCGGGGACTCGCGATGCCGATCAGGCGCAGATTTCCGGCGAGTCGGGTGCACAGTTCCTGCAGGAGGGCGGCGGCCGGTGCGAAATCCCGCCCGCCGGCCGCATTCCTGATCGAAGGCCTGCGCAGGCGCGCCGGCGCATTGACGAACGCATAACCGTAGCGGCCCCGGTCGCACAGGAAATAGCCGTTGATCTCGGAGGAAAACCGGTTCTGCACACGCCTCAGGATGCCGTCATGCTCGCCCACCGTGGTGTGGCAGCCGAGGCCGCAGTGGGGACAGACCGACGGTGCGCTTTGCAGGTCCCATTTGCGCGTGTAATGCGCTTTCAGGGTCTTGTCCGTAAACACGCCGGTGGGGCAGACTTCGACCAGATTCCCGCTGAACTCGCTCTCCAGGACGCCATCTGCCGCGCGCCCGAAGTAGACATGGTCGCGCGAGCCGAAAACGCCGAAGTCCGTGCCCCCGGCGTAGTCGTTGTAGAAGCGCACGCATCGGTAGCACTGGATGCAGCGGTTCATCTCATGGTTGACGAAGGGCCCGAGGTGCTGGTTGCGGAAGGTGCGCTTGGGGAAACGGTAGCGCCGATAAACGTGTCCGGTCATGACCGTCATGTCCTGCAGATGGCACTCGCCGCCCTCGTCGCATACCGGGCAGTCATGCGGATGATGCGCCATCATCCACTCGATGACGCGCGCCCGGAAGTCCCGCGCCTGTTCATCGGCGAGGGAGATGCGTGTCCCGTCCTCGGCGGGCGTCATGCACGCCATGACGATGACGCCCTGCCGGTCGCCTTCGTCCCGGAAGAGCTTCACCGCGCACTGCCGGCAGGCGCCCACCGAGCCCAGCGCCGGATGCCAGCAGAAATAGGGCAGGTCCAGCCCCAGGGACAGGCACTCGTGCAGCAGATTTTGCGTGGGATCGACGCTGAAGGGCTGGCCGTCGACGTACAGGGTCGCCATGTCATGTCCTCCACGGACAGCGGCGCAGGGAGACATGGCGCATGAAGTCATCCCGGAAAAGGTCAAGCCCGGAGGCCAGCGATTCCATCGCCCCTGGTGCAAGTCCGCAGAACGTGTAGCCCTTGGTGAGGTGGTCCGCCTGCGTGCGCAGGAGATCGAAGTCGTCCTCGGTAGCCTCGCCCGCCTCGAACCGGTGCAGCAGCGAGGCCACCCAATGCAGCCCCGACCAGCACGGGGTGCACCATCCGCAGGATTCCTGCGCGAAGAACTGTTGCAGGCTCAGAAGCATGCCTACCGGGCATGTCTGGTCGTCCAGCACGATCACGGTGCCCGTGCCAAGGCGGCTGCCGACCGACTGCATCCCATGCCAATCCATGGCGGCGTCGAGCCCCGCCTCGCCCACGAACGCGGTGGACGCGCCGCCCGGCAGGCAGGCGCGGAAAGCCACCCCGTCGCGCATGCCGCCGGCGTGTTCCTCGATGATCGCGCGAAGGGCGGTCCCCAGCGGAAGCTCCCACGCCCCGGGACGTCCCACCTTCCCGCTCGCGCCGTAGATCTTGGTGCCAGCGGCATCCCCAAGCCCCAGACTCTGGTACCACGCGGCCCCGTTGTTCACGATGTGCGGGACGTTGCACAGCGTCTCGACATTGTTCACGACGGTCGGTTTCCCCCACAGGCCGCTCACCGCCGTGCGCACCGCCTTTGCGCGGGGAATGGCGCGGCCGCCTTCCAGGGCATTGAGCAGCGCGCTCGCCTCCCCGCACATGTAGCGGCCCGCGCTCGAATGCACATGCAGTTCCAGCCCATAGTCCGACCCCAGGATGCGCGGCCCGAGCAAGCCTGCCGCATAGGCTTCGCCGATGGCCGCATTGAGGCGCCGCCTGGCCAGCACATACTCGCCCCGTAGGAAGATGTAGGCCTGATCAGCCTGAATCGCGAAGCTGCTCACGATGATCGCTTCCACCATCTGATGCGGGTCGCCCTCCAGCAGGAGCCGATCCTTGAAGCTCCCCGGTTCCATCTCGTCGGCATTGACGACGAGATATTTGGGATGCGGCGCATCGGGCCCCATGGGCACCGCGCTCCACTTGATCCCGGTCTGGAATCCCGCCCCCCCGCAGCCCCGCAGGCCGGCCTCCTTGACCGTCTCCGTGATCGCTTCCGGCGACTGCGCCAGAGCCTTGCGCACGGCCTCATAGCCGCCGACGCGCCGGTAGTCTTCCAGCGCCAGCGGCGGCTCGTGAGGGCGGATGTTGCGGGTGAGCGGCCGTTCCATCCCCTATGCCCCTTTTCCCAGCAGATCGGGGAGACTGTCGGCCGTCACATGCCCGTGCAGCGTCTCGCCGATCATGAGCACCGGCGCAAGGGCGCAGGCGCCCAGGCAAGGGACCGTGAGCAAGGTGTAGCGGCCATCCGGGCTGGTGCCGCCCACGTCGGTCGCCAAGTGGGCGCGCAGCCGCTCAAGCAGCCTCTCGCATCCCATGATCCAGCAGCTCACGCTATCGCACACGAAGATCACCTGCGCGCCGACCGGGTGCCGGAAAATCAGGTTGTAGAAGGTCGCGGCGCCCTCCACCTGCGACAGCGGGAGCCCCAGATAGTCCGCGATCTCCTGGAGCGCCTGGTCCGACACATAGCCCCGATGGCCCTGCACGATTCGCAGGGCATCGATGCACAGGGCCTCCCGCGTCGCATAGTGGGGCGCCTCCAGCTCGATATCGCGGCGTTCTTCCTCGCTCAGCATAACGGCCCCTATCGGTCCACGTCGGCCATGACGAAATCGATGCTGCCCAGGATGGCGATCAGGTCGGCAATCATGAGTCCCCGGGTGATGAGGGGAATCATCTGCAGGTGCGCGAAGGTGGGCGTTCGGATGCGCGCCCGATAGGCCATGGTGCCGCCGTCGCTAATCAAATAATAGCCGTTGGCGCCCTTGGTCGCCTCCACATTGGCAAAGGCCTCTCCCGGCGGGATCACCGGCCCCCAGCTCACGCCGAGGAAATGGTCAATCAGCGTCTCGATGTCGTGCAGCATCCGATCTCTCGGCGGGGGCGTCGTCAGCGGATGGCGCGCCTTGTAATCGCCCGCCGGCATGTGGGCCAGGCACTGCTCGATGATGCGCAGACTCTGGCGCATTTCCTGCACCCGGACGAGACAGCGGTCATAGGAATCGCCATGGGTAGCCACCGGAATGTCGAACTCGAACTGCTCGTAGCCGCTGTACGGGCGCGCCTTGCGGAAATCCCAGGCAAGACCGCAGGCGCGCAACCCGGGGCCGGTGACGCCCCATTCGATGGCCTCCTCCAGGCTATAGCGGCCCACGCCCTGCGTGCGCTTCTTGAGGATCGCGTTGCGCATCACCATGCGATCGTAGTGATCGAGGCGCGGCTTGAAGTAGCGGACGAACGCCCGCACCAAACGGTCCCAGCCCTGGGGGAGATCCTGCGCGACGCCGCCGATGCGAAACCAGCTGGGATGCATGCGTCCGCCGCAAATCGCCTCGACGATGTCGAACACACGCTCGCGGTCCGAGAACATGAAGAACACCGGCGACAGGGCGCCGACATCCTGCGCAAAGGTGCCATAAAACACGAGGTGGCTCGCGATGCGGAAGAACTCCGCCATCATCACGCGGATCACCTGCACGCGCGCCGGCACCTGGATGCCGGCGAGTTTCTCGACGGCCAGCACATAGGGCAGGTTGTTCATCACGCCGCCGAGATAGTCGACGCGGTCGGTGTAGGGGATGAACGAGTGCCAGGATTGGCGTTCGGCCATCTTCTCGGCGCCGCGATGGTGATACCCGATGTCCGGCACGCAGTCGACGATCTCCTCGCCGTCGAGCTCGAGCACAATGCGGAAGACGCCATGCACGCTGGGATGGTTGGGCCCGAGGTTGAGGAACATGAATTCGCTGCGCGCCGAGGCAGGGCGCATGCCCCAATCCTCGGGGCGGAACTTGAGCGCGGCCTGCTCGGCGTCTTCTCGCTCCGGCGGGAGGCGGTATTCACCCATCTCGGTGGCGCGCGCGGGATGCTCCTTGCGCAGCGGATGCCCGACCCAGGTCGGTGGCATCAGGATGCGCACGAGGTGCGGGTGCCCCGAAAACCCGATGCCGAACATGTCCCAGACCTCTCGCTCATACCAGTTGGCGGCTGGCCACAGGTCGGTCACGGTCTCGACGGTCGGAAAATCGCCCTGAACAGGCACCTTGATGCGCAAATCGCCGTTGCGCTCGAAGGAGAGCAGATGGTAGACGAGCGTGAAGTCGGCCGCCGGGTCGGCGTCCCGGTGAACACGCTCGCGCTCGTCGATGGCGGTGAGGTCATAGAGCATCGGATAGGGGCGCGCCATACGGCGTTTGGCGAAGTGCAGCACGGGCTTCACCCGGTCGGCGTCCACCCGGAAGGTGGGCACCTCGTCGCGCGTGGCCTGCGGCCGTGCGACGCCGGGCCCGAACTCGGCCTCGAATTGGGCCAGGATCCCGGCGTCACGATCCACCGGGCTCTCCGGGCCGGGGCCGCGCCTCGACCTGATCGACCGGCGCCAGCTCGCCTGCGCGCCGACGCGCCTCGTCCTTCGCATCGCGCAGGCTCGGGCGGGGCGGGCGCGTGACCCCCTGCGGGCCGATGACCCAGCTCAAGGGGCGCTTCTCCCGCCCGATCGCCGCCTGCAGGAGAGTGAGCCCTTCCAGGAAGGCATCGGGTCGGGGCGGGCATCCGGGGACGTAGACGTCCACCGGCAGAAATTTGTCCACGCCCTGGACCACGCTGTAGATGTCGTACATGCCCCCCGAGTTGGCGCACGAGCCCATTGAAATCACCCAGCGCGGTTCCATCATCTGTTCATACAGGCGCTGCAAGACGGGCGCCATCTTGATGAACACGGTGCCCGATATGACGATGAGATCCGCTTGGCGCGGGCTGCCGCGGATCACTTCCGCGCCGAACCGGGCGATGTCGTACCGGCTGGTGAATGCCGTCGCCATCTCGACATAGCAGCAGGACAGGCCGAAATTGAAGGGCCAGATCGAATTCTTCCGCCCCCACGCGACCAGATCGTCCAGCCGCGCGAGCAGGACGTTGCGCGAAAGCGTGTCGTCCATTGCCGCGCGGCCGGCTGCGACAGGCTCTATTGAGATCGAGCGCTTCCACCACGGCATGTCGTCCTCCTAACGTGCGCGTATGGCCTTCGGCCCCCACTCCAGCGCACCCGCCCGCCAAAGATAGGCCAGGGCGAGCGCCAGCAGCACGATGAAGACCAGCGCTTCCCAATACCCGGCCCAGCCGCTTGAGCGCGCCGCCACGGCGTAGGCCAGCAGGAAGACGGTTTCGAGGTCGAAGATCACGAAGAACATGGCGATGAGATAGAACTTGGCGGGAAACCGGAAGCGGGCCTCGCCGATCGGCACGATCCCCGATTCGAAGATCTCACGAGTGGCACGGCCCTGCGTGCGCGGCCCGAGGAGCGCCGATACCCCCAGGAGCCCCGCGACGAGCACGAACGCGGCACCGCCATAGAGGATAAGCGGCCAGAGCGATGCTAACGAATCCGCATGAACATCCACTCTCGTTGCCTCGAAAAACCTCAAGGAAAACGCGCGCAACGCCCCGCGGTGGGGCGCCAAGGATTTTTCTCAGTATAGGACGGAGGGGGGCGCGCTCGCGCGCAAGCGGAACGCGTCGCTTAAGCCGACACGCCGGGCAGGACCGGGTACTCTTCGCCCGCCAGCCAAACATGGGTGGGGGGAAGGAACAGCGTCGAGGTCACGAGCGCAATCGCCTCGTCAAGGTTCTGCGGCGTCTTGCCGTCCCACAGGAAGACGACGCCATCGGCAATTTCTTCGTACTCGCGGTCGGCCTGCGTCCACTGATCATTGGCATACGGCCGGAAATCCGGATACTTATGGAAGAACGCCTCGAATCGCTGGCGCGATACCGCTTCGTCCTCTACGATGCCAAGCTCCGAGTAGTAACGGGCATAGGTGGCATCGCGGACATGAACCGCAAACCGGAACATAACGATCGTCCCCCTGATGGCCATCCCAAAGCATGCGCCTCGCTCCCGAAGATGCCAGCATGCGTCGGAGCGTAGCGTTATATTCCTTAACGTTCTGTTTTTTTGATAGGTCAATGTTGCGCAAATTGCAATAAATTTTTTTTCATTTGCTTTTCCGGCCGCGCGATATCAGGATTTGAAGGCCCTCGTGTCGTTAACGCCTTGCAACCGGGCCCCAACCGGTCTACGGTGAAGGATATCGGTTGCGCAAGCGGCCTCTTCTTCGAGGATGGCGTCCCTTCGAAGCGAGTCCGGAGGAAAATCATGGAACGGATGCGTGCATCCACCGTGGGCATGTGGCTCGCCGCCATGCTGGCGGTCACGCCGTTCTCGGCCCTGGCACACCAGACGGGTCCTCGCCCGGGACCGGAACCCTCCCGGGCCACCCTCGCCCCACAGGCGGCGCGAAGCCTCGTCACGGTCTGGCTCACGGCCATACTCGCGCGTTCGGGAAATGTCCCCGGCCCCCTCCTGTCCGCGCATGCGCGCGCGCTCGCCCGCGCGCGGCGGGCGCGATCGTTGCACGCACGTTATCTGAACGCCTCGCGCACCCGGCCGCCGTTCCACGAAACGCGCGCCGCCACCGTCGTGGCATGGCATGCGGGGAAAGGGCTGCCCAGAAGGGAGGCTCGCCGCGCATGCGCTGCCGCAAACGCGTGTCCCGGCTTCTGGTCCACGGTGCCCTTGGCCCTTCGCTCCGCGCCTGACCCCTGGCCAGGGCGCGTCTTGCCCCCGTGGGCGTGCAACGACCCCGCATTTCTGTGTTCCGGATTCTAGAGGGTCCCCGTCGATGCGACTTCCCTAGCGATGCGCCCGCTCCGGGCGCGCAGGGCATTGTGCTTGCAAGCCAATGGATTTCTGCTAGATTCAAGACCATGCCTCGAAAGATTTCGCGAGGCCGGTCATACGGTCCGCACGCGGGTTAGGAACAACAACCCGTGACCCGCAGGGCCCTTTGCCGAGACCCCGGCGAGGACCTATGGCGACCTCCTCGTCACGCTATGCGACCCGCGATCCGGGTCGATTGTCTCGCTTGCCTAGGCTACCGCCACGCAAGTGGATTGGGACCCATGCGGAGGGGGATATGGAACAGTCCGTCGATTTCGGTTCGTTGCTGTCGGGCCTGCAAGGCATGGCTGAACGCGACAAAATCATCTTTTCTGCCCTGATGTACAGGCAACTGCGCCTCAAGACCACGGAAGCGGCCAAGATCGAACGCCTATTGGGCCGCATGACGATTGACGCGGCTCGCGGCGGGGGCGCGGAGTCGGCGAAGCCGGATGGGGGATTGCCTGCTGCCGAGTGTGCGCCGACGGTGCCCCTGGAAGAAACCGCCCGCGAGCCCGCCGTCGGGCCCGTGGCCAGACCGGACAGACTCGGCAACGGCGGTTATCCGCCCTTGCGCTCGCGTTTCCGGCTCGTCTTCAAGCCCCTGATTCAGGGATTGAAGGGCTATGCCCCCGCATACCTGCACCGTGCCCGGGAGGCCTGAAGCGGGATGCCCATGGCGCAGGCGACGGCGCCACGCCTGCGCGGCTCGCCGAGCCGGGATTGCCCAAGGATTGCCGCCCGGGTCGAGGCGCGCCCGGAAACGAACTAGGCGCCGCCGGCCATGCCGCGGCCGGCCACCGGCCGGCACTCACTCGCCGCTTAGCGCGAGTTTGCTGTGGTGGTAGGAATAGGTGAAGTAGATGATCGCCCCCAGCGCAAGCCACACCACGAAGCGGATCCAGGTGAGGGCGGGCAGGAAGGCCATCAGGGCCCCGCATGACAGGGCGCCCAGCACCGGGAAAAGCGGGCTGAGAGGCATCTTGAACGGCCGTTCCATGTCCGGACGCCTGATGCGCAGCATGACCACGCCGAGACAGACCAGCACGAACGCGGCCAGCGTCCCGATGTTGACCAGTTCAGCCAGATCGCCCAGCGGAATGAGCCCGGCCGTCACCGCAATCAGCACCCCGCACAGGACGATGACCCGGACCGGCGTCTGCGTCTTCGGGTTCACCCTGGCGAAGAACGGC
>JAJYKK010000019.1 GCA_021788645.1 Pseudomonadota bacterium | reverse complement strand
CATCGAGGCCGGTTTCGCCTTCGTCTTGCGACGAAGGCCAGAGCCTTCCTCTCCACAGGCTGACACCGTGGAACTCACGGCCATGTTCTTCAGATTTACTGCCGCGTTCACGTCGCGGTCGGGGACCACGCCACGGGGGCACTACGGGCGACGGCGCTCCCCACCACGCCCGTCATGGTCGCGCCCGCGCGGCGCGGACCCTTTTTCCGGCGCACGCCGGACCTCCGGCCTGCGGCCCTCAGGCGCGGCACCTCGGCTCTGCGGCCCCCCCCGGGAAGGCCCTTGGAAGCGCTCGGGCGAACGCCGCAGCGGTTCCCTCGGGCCACGCGGCTCGCCCATCGGAGGACGCTGCATGGGTTGGGACCGCGCCGGGCCGGGTGCCTCGAAGCGCCGTTGCTGCTCGAAGCGGTGCTGCTCAATCGTGCGCCGCTGCTCCATGGTACGGGGATAGCGGCTCCCCGAATAACCGCGCTGGTAAGTCGGCAGGGCCCTGGGGCGCGGCGCCGCTTCGTGGTTCCACTCGTCCCACCCGTGCCGGCGCTCCTGCCAGCGCTCGCCCCAGTGCTGCTGCCAACGCGGCGGCGCATCCCGGTCCCACCCGTGGAAGAATAGGGGTGGCCGCTCGTAGTAGCGCACCGGCACCCGCAGAATCCACAGCGGCACCGCGTAGGGACTGACGAGCCCCCACGGGCCGTCGTACCAGCTGCTCTGATACCAATTTCCATCGACGAACACCCAGAACAGTCCGTCGTAATAGAAGTAGTTCAGACCCAGTTGCGGCGCGTAGTACACAGGATAACCGGGCACGGCGACAAGATTCGGGAATACCGGAACATTGATGCCAATGCTCACGCCGACACGCACGTCCGCCTGCGCCGGAGGCACGGTCGCCGGGCAAGCGAGCAGCGACAGCACGACGAGCATCATGTAGCGCATTTCTTTCTCCTTTACGGCTTTTTCTCAAGCAGAATACCCCCCGGAGAACCCACCATTCCGTGGGACCTCACGACCTCTATGTCAGTTTAGAACATGGGGGAGACGGCTGCCGCGCCGGCCCCGGCCAACGACTTGCCCGCCCGCCGCCAAACGCGTGGCTGCCGCGGGTTTGGCGAAGCCTGGGCATGCCCACGCGTTCACCGCATCTCCGACGGATATTTTCGGGCAACAAAAGGCCGGCTCGTCGAATAATTTGACAGCACCCGAGATTGTCTTACGAATTGATAAATATAAAGTTGTTAAGAATACATCGGCATCTTCTGCCGCAGAATCGCCACCATCGCGTCGGAAATTTTGACAATTGGGGCACCCATCGGCGCTGGCGGCGCCTCGGGAACGCAGGACTGGCATGCAACCGGCGGTCGTGGCACGGCGCTTGCTGGGGTCCTCCCAAGACCCAAGGACGTGCGTCGCGATATCGTGCCGGTCCCGATACCCCTCATTCGGTAAGGGAAAAGCGGCGAGGCGCAGCGCACGCAAGACCGTTATCTCGTCGGCGGAGCGCCGAACGGCCCTGGACAGGGCTGCGATGGAGTGGAGTGCAACAGCATGCGGCAGCGCACGTTTCGCGTCGTGGGAACGCTCGGGATTCTCGCAGCCCTTCAATTGGCGGGATGCGGCGGGGGAGGGGGAGGAGGCGGCGGGTCCACGCCAGCCGATCCCCCGGCAACCGACCCGCCGACGAGTTACCAGCTCTTCGCCTCCGCCATGTTCACGCCGGGCTACACGAAGACATATCCCTTCACGGGGACCGATAACCTTAGCCCACCCGACAGCTACACCGGAACCCTTACCACGACCACACAGGCGCAGAGCACATTCAACGGCCAACCGGCCATCCCGGTGCAAAGCCTCATCGTCCTTCAGAACGCGCTCACCGGCGTCGCCACCAGCGTGACCGAAACGGATTACTATTCCACGGACCCCGCCAACCTGATGCTGCTGGGCATGACGGACTCCGGCGGCTATAGCGCTGTGCTGGCGGGGGGAAACACGATTCCGCAAACCGCCGTGCCCCCCGCATCGGGTGCGATCGGCACCTATACCGACGCGAGTACCGGCAATGCCACCACCGAGGGCTGGCAGCTGTTGAGCGCAGGCGCCGGGCTGGCCGACTTCACCGTGACCGGCAATACGCTGAACGGATCGGCGTTCGTGTCTTCGACGCGGATCACCCATGCCATCGACACCCACGGCGATTGGCAGTCCGCTGCGAGCGCCACGCTCCAATACGCAAATGGCCTCGCGATCACTCTGACCGGAACGGCGGGCACCGCGGGACCGGCCTACGCGCTTCTCGCGCCGGGCCAGCTGGTCTCCGGTTACGCCAAGTCCTACACCCTGACCGGCAAAGACTCGGCAGGCAACAACTACACGGGGACCTTGACCACGACCACGCTGATGCAGACGACGTTCAATGGCCAGCCCGCCATTCCGGTACAGGACGTGGTGACGCTTCATAACACCTCGCCCAACGCCACCCCCGCCACCCTCACCATGAGCGAAACGGATTACTATGCCGCAGGCACCGCCACTGCGCTGCTGATCGGGATAACGGACTGGCACGGCGAGACCTGGACGGCGGCGCCAGCCGCGGTCGCCCCCATTCCCCAATCGGCCGCAGCTCCTGCCTCCGGCGAGATCGGCCTTTACACCAACAGCACCGGCGAGACCATGACGCTCGCCTGGCAACTGACCGCCGGCAGCCCCAGCGGAGTGGCGGACTTCATGATCGTGAGCACCGCCCAGAACGGATCGGCCTTTGTCGCCTCGTCACAGCTCACGCGCGCGATCGACCCGCAGGGGGCTTGGCAATCCGCCGGCTCGCTGGCCATCAAATATTCGAGCGGGCTCCTCTACGATCTGACGGCGCAGTAGGCCGCGCAACCGATATCGAGCGCTCGCCCGACACCCGCGGCCTGGCCGGGCCGCGTCAGGCAGGCGCGGGCTTTCCTTTGGCGGCCGAATGAAGCCTGTTCATTGCCGCGGCGAAATCGCCCCCCTCCATGAGCGGCAGGCACTGCCGGCTGCGCCCTATGGCTTCCTCGATGCTCGCGAACTCTTCGCGGCGCGGGATGCCCAGCACATAGTCCACCACCGCGTGCCGTTCACCGGGATGCCCGACCCCCAGCCGCAGGCGCCAGAAATCCGGGGTGCCCAGATGCGCCACGATGTCCCGCAGCCCATTGTGGCCGCCATGCCCGCCGCCCCGCTTGAGCCTGGCCGCGCCCGGCGGGAGGTCCAGGTCGTCGTGGACCACCAGCAGCGCGTCCGGGGGAATCTTGTAGAAGCGCATGAGCGCGAGCACGGCGCGTCCGCTCTCGTTCATATAGGTCTGCGGGGTCAAGAGCCACACCTCGCCGCCGGCGCGGGGCACCCGTCCCACCAGGCCATGGAACTTGCTCTCCGCCCGCAGCCTCACGCCTTCGGCCTGCGCCAGCGATTCGACCCACCAGAAGCCGGCATTGTGGCGCGTGAGCTCATATTCCGCCCCCGGATTGCCCAGCCCCACGATCAGTCGAATACCCGCCATCGCTCGCCTTTACTCCGCAGTCGGTCGCCACCCGCGACGCCGCTCGGCTTCAACCGCCTTCATGGTGTCCGCCCCGGCAAATGAAAACGCCTGCCTGCGCGCCGGAAAGGGTCGCGCAGGCAGGCGTCGCAAGACACGCCGCCGGACTATTCCGCAGCAGGCGCGGCGCCCGCCTCCTCGGACACGACCCCGCGCGGCACGACGATCGTCGCCACTGCAAGATCCTCGCCGCCCTTGGCCAGGGCACTGATCTCGACGCCCCCGGGCAGCTTGAGCTGCGACAGGTGGACGGAGTGTCCGGCCGCAAGATTCGAAAGATCGACCTCGATGAATTCGGGCAGATCCTTGGGCAGGCAGGAGATATCCACCTCGTTCAGAATATGGCTCACCACCCCGCCCGCCAGCTTCACGCCCGGCGCGACGTCCGCGTTCACGAAGTGCAGCGGCACCTTGACATGCACTTTCTGATCCTGCGCAACCCGCTGAAAATCCATATGCAGGATCTGCGGCCGATACGGGTGCATCTGGAAGTCGCGCAGCAGGACCGATTCCTTCGCCCCGTCGACCACCAGGCTCAGAATGGACGCATGGAAGGCCTCCTGCTTCAGGCGGTGATAGATCTCGTTGTGATCCATCTCGATCACGGCGGCCTCAACACCGCCGCCGTAGACGATTCCCGGCAGGCGCCCGGCGCGGCGCAGGCGGCGGCTCGCACCCTTGCCCTGTACCCCACGCCTTGTAGCAGTGATTTCCATTGTCATGTTTTTCATCTCCGTGACGTTCGGCCGTCCGCGACCAGACAGCCTACCCAACCCGAGCGGCCCGCAGGGCCGCCCCTAAAAACCGCTATTCGATGAACAACGAGCTGACCGAATCCTCGTTGCTGATCCTCAGCATCGTTTCCGCCAGCAATTCGGCCACGCTGAGCTGGCGGATGCGTCGGCACGCCCTGGCATCCTCGCGCAACGGAATCGTGTCCGTCACCACCAGCTCGTCGAGCTCCGAATTCTCGATGCGCTCAATCGCCTTGCCCGACAACACCGGGTGCGTGCAGTACGCCAGCACGCTTTCCGCGCCTTGCGCCTTCAGCGCGGCGGCCGCCTCGCACAGGGTATTGGCCGTGTCCACCAGATCGTCCATGATCACGCACGTGCGCCCGGCGACATCACCGATGATGTGCATGACCTTGGCGATGTTCGGCCGCGGCCGACGCTTGTCGATGATCGCGAGTTCCGCCTCAAGGCGCTTGGCCAACGCCCGGGCGCGCACCACCCCGCCCACATCGGGCGACACCACCACCAGGTTCTTGATGTCCCTTTTCCACACATCGCCCAGGAGGATGGGCGCCGCATAGATATTGTCGACAGGGATGTCGAAGAAACCCTGGATCTGATCCGAGTGCAAATCCATCGTCAGGAGGCGATCGACGCCCGCCGTGGCCAACATGTTCGCGACCACCTTGGCCGTGATTGCCACACGCGCCGAACGCGGCCGCCGGTCCTGCCGCGCATAGCCGAAATAAGGCACGGCGGCGGTGATGCGCCCGGCCGAGGCGCGGCGCAACGCGTCCACCATGATGATCACTTCCATCAGGCTGTCGTTGGTGGGCGTCGAGGTGGACTGCAGCACGAACACGTCCTTGCCGCGCACGTTCTCCAGCAGCTCGACCATCACTTCGCCGTCGCTGAAACGGCCGACCGTCGCGCGCCCGAGGTGAATGTTGAGGTGTCGGACCACGTCCTCGGCAAGCTTGGGATTGGCGTTGCCGGTGAACACCATCATGCTGTCGTATGCCACGCCTTCACCAACCCTGTAGACATTGAAACAGCGGGGGCGGCTCGCCTGCATGCGGCCGCCCCCTGGACTTATCGGGCTGGGGAGGTAGGGATCGAACCTACGAATGCCGGAATCAAAATCCGGTGCCTTACCACTTGGCGACTCCCCAAAAATCTTGCGGATGCGCCGGCCGCCCGTCTAGCTCGCAAAAGCCCACAACGGGTGCCGGTCCAGCCCGCGCGCCACCACTGCCTCGATAGCGGGCGGCAGGTTCGACGCCACCTCCCGCGCCCGCGCCTCGCTCTCGAACGGCGCAAACACGCAGGCACCGGATCCCGTCATGCGGGCAGGCCCATGCTGCTTAAGCCACGCCAGATGACGCGCGACCTCCGGGTAAGCGGCGCAGACCACCGGCTCGAGATCATTGCGACCGCAGCCAGCTGAAAAGTCCGGTATTTTGATCGGTTTCGTGTCCCTTGTCAATTCCTGACTGGCAAACACGGCGGCCGTGGACACGTGCGCACGCGGCGCCAGCACCACATACCAGGCGGCGGGCAAATCCACCGCGCACAGCCGCTCGCCCACCCCCTCCGCGAAGGCGCTTTGGCCGAACACGAACACCGGCACATCGGCGCCGAGCCCCAAGGCCAGCGCCTGCAGGGCTTCGCGCGGGAAGTTCACGTCCCACAGGCGATTGAGGGCGAGCAGCACCGTTGCCGCATCCGAGCTGCCGCCGCCCAGGCCGCCGCCCATCGGCAGGCGCTTGGCCAAGCCGATATCGACGCCCAGCGGCGAACCCGACGCCTTCTTGAGCGCCCATGCGGCTCGCACGCACAAGTCCTGCTCGGGGGGCACCCGGGCCAGATCGGTCACCCGGTGGATCAGGCCATCCGTGCGCACCCGCAGGCGCACGTCGTCCGCGAAATCGATGAACCGGAAGACGCTTTGCAGGAGATGATAGCCGTCCGCACGCCTGCCGATCACGTGCAAGAAGAGGTTGAGCTTGGCGGGTGCAGGAAAGCATTCAAAGTCCCGGCCTGCCTCACGCATCGCCGCACCGCCTGCCCGGCCGCGGACAAGCCGTGGCTGCGCGTCTCGTCATCACTCCCCCACCGACCAGCGGGCATCCACGACCCGTATCTCGAGATCGGCGCCATGCGAGAGCACCATCGAACCGGGCAACGAGAGCGCCCCCACGGGCTCGAAGGCGCCATATTCGATCCGCCACCCGTTCTGAGTCAGCGTCTTGAGCCGCCCGTCGCCCCCGTAGCGCGCGCTCGCGGGCGTTCCTGGCGCCGCCTCGCCCAGCGCCCAGTAAGGCAATCCGTCCAAGGGCAGGCGCCAGCCCAGCACCTCCTCCATGAGACTCCCCGCATCCGCGGCATGAAACACCTTTTGGCCCGCCGTCGTGAGCGAAGCCCCGGCGTCATCGCGCCGGATGCGCGCGACGCCCTGGCCCAGCGGCGACAAGAGGAGGAGCCCGTCGTCATGCCGGCCATGGCGCCAGCGCAGGCCGCCGAAGAAACCCTGCCCGTCATAGCGCACGCCGATCCGTGCGGTCAGTTCGAATCGACGGACCCCCTCCAGCGCCGCCGGCGGATGGCCCGCCAGCGGCCTGGGCGCAGGCGTGCCGGCGCAGCCGCCGAGCAGGACGAGCCCACCGAGGACGACAGCAAGCCATCCTGTCATGGCGCGCATGGAACCCCGCCTCAGGGCCCGAACTTCTTCATGACGCGCTCAAGGGCCGCATTGCCGGGGTTCGCCTTCAGGGCCTGCGTCCAGAGGGTGTGGGCCGCTTGCGGCTGCCCGTCCTTCCAGAGCGCGGCGCCGAGATGCGCGGCGATCTCCGGGTCGGCCGAAGCGGCATAGGCCCGCTTGAGGTACCGGAGCGCCTGCGCAAAGTGTCCCATGCGGTATTCGACCCACCCCATGCTGTCGATGATGAAGGGATCGTTCGGGGAGAGCTTCAACGCCTCGCCGATCAACTGGCGGGCCTCGGCGAACCGGCGCGTCTTGTCCGCCAGGGTATAGCCCAGCGCGTTGTAGGCCTGGGCCGAATGCGGCTTGAGGCGAATCACGGTACGCAAGTCGGCCTCGGCCATGCGCAGGCGTCCGAGCTTCACCGCCGTCAGTGCCCGATCGTACAGAAGGTCCGTGTTGTCGGGGCGGGTGGCGAGCGCCTGCGTCAGGACGCCGAGCGCCCGCTGGGCGTCGTTCGCATCGCGCAAGAGTTCGGCCTGGGCAAGAACGATCTGCACATGCTCCTGGACAGTCTTTGCCGACACATGCCCGAGGAAATCCACCGCCTCGTCAAGGTGGCCTTCCTTGGCGAGCAGCGCGGCATAGCGCATGCGCGCAGCCATGTAATAGGGGCCTTGATCCACGCCAAGGTACCAGCGCTTCGCCTGGTCGGTCCGGTCGCGCGCTTCGGCGAGCTGACCGAGGTAAAACTTGACGCCATCGGGGCGATACCCCAGACTCAGGGTCTGCTCCAGATAGGCATGGGCCGCGCCGTAGTCCTTGAGCTGAAGGGACAAGAGCCCTGCCGCGAGCGCCATTTCGGGGTTCTGCGGGAAGGCTTTCGCAAGGCGCACGAATTGCGCACGCGCCTGGGCGTCCTGATGGGTCAGGGACAGCAGCTTGGCATAGGCGAGGCGCACCTGCGCCGCCTGCGGGAAACGCGCCAGGTAGTCGGCGTCAAACTGGAGCGCCTTGGCCGGATCGGTGGCGGCCAGTAGCCGGGCCTGCGCCACCGCGGCCAGCTCCCAGCCGGGCCGGAGCCGGGCCGCCTGGCGGAGCTCGTCCAACGCCTGATTCGGCTCCTGGGCCGCCCATGCGGCCTCGGCCACCGCGAAATGCGCCTCCGGGAGGCGGGGATAGCGCGCCGCCAAGGCGCTCACCAGGCTCAAGACCCCCTGCTTGTCCGGGACATTGGCAAGAAAATCCGCCATGTGCAGGAAGACCGGCCCCGGATCCTTCTGCGCGGCCAGCAGGCGCTCAAGCCGGGGACGCGCCGCCTTCAGATGGCCGGTGCCCGCGAGCAGGATGGCCACCGTCTGGTCGGCCGGCTTCGATTGCGGATCCGCCTCCGCCCAAATGCGGGCCGCGCCCAATGCCGCTTGCGGCTCGCGCGCATAAAGCGCCACCTGCGTGGCCCGTTCGGCGATCCGGGGATCGTGCGTGCGACGGGCGAGATCCAGATAGGCATCGGCGGCCAGCCGCACCTGCCCGCGCTGGGCGGCCATCTCCGCCAGGAGGTACTCATAGAGCACCTGCGGGGTCAGATGTTCCTTCGGGAGCCGGGCTTCGGAAACCGTCTTGTCGGGCGCCGCGGCGGCGGCCCGCGCCGCCCGCGGCGGGGCACTTTTCGCGGCTTCGCCCGGGTGCACGGGAACCTGGGCGCAAGCGGCCATGCCTAACGATACGCCGAGCCACGCGAGGGGTCTGAGATTCATTGGATACCCAATCTAGAAGTCAGTGGTGCCTGAAAGGAAGGACGAAGTTGAGGTTAGAATCAGATTTTGCGCAAGGGTTCTTCCCTCGATGCCGACATCTTAGGTATATTTGCCAAGCATCACAAGTCAACCCGGACTTTGCCCAAGATCGGATCCACTCCGCTCGGCGCCTATCGTCATGAGCCCGCCTGATTCCATGCCAACCCTGAGCGCCGTGTCCCTGTCACGCCGCTTCGGTGCCCGAAGCGCCGTGCGCAACGTCAGTCTCGCGCTCAAGCAGGGCGAAGTGGCGGGCCTGCTCGGCCCGAATGGTGCCGGAAAAACCACCACGATGCAAATGCTGACCGGCAATCTCGCGCCGCACCATGGCCAGATCAGCGTCATGGGGATCGACCTGCTGCAGGCGCCCAAAGCCGCCAAGGCCCATATCGGCTACCTGCCCGAGATCGCCCCCCTGTACCGGGAGCTCACGGTCGACGAGTACCTGCGCTTTGCCGCCCGCCTCCATGGCGTGCCGGCCGCGGCGCTCAGGGCGGCGGTGGAGGCCGCCAAGGAACGCTGCGGGCTGGCCGAGGTCGGGCGCCGGTGCCTGGGCGTCCTGTCGAAAGGCTACCAGCAGCGCGCCGGAATCGCCCAGGCGATCGTCCACAATCCGCCCGTCGTCATCCTCGACGAACCGACGGTGGGCCTCGACCCCATCCAGATTCGCGAGATCCGGGCCCTCATTCGCGCCATCGGGGACGCCCACAGCGTCCTGCTGTCGACCCACATCCTGCCCGAGGTGGAGGCGACCTGCGACCGCGTGCACATCATGCACCACGGCCACCTGGTCTACAGCGACAGCATCCAAGGCCTGCACGAGCGCCGCCAGGCGCATCGGCTGCTGGTCGAATGGCGCACGCCCCCCGACCCCGCCGCCTTGACCGCGATTCCCGGGATCGCCGAGGTCGCGGCCTTGGCCCCCGGCCGCTTTCATGTCCGCTTCCATCCCGATGCGGATCCCACGGACGCCCTCTTGCGCCTGTCGCTCGCGCACGACTGGGGGCTGCAGCTCATCGAACCGGCCCACGCCTCGCTCGAAGAGGTGTTCGTCAAGCTCACCCAAAGCGAAGCGGCGGACGGGGCCGCCCCCCCGGCGACAGGAGCGGGCCGCCCATGATGATGACCATCGCGCGCAAGGACTTGCGCTCGCTTTTTGCGACGCCGCTGGGGTGGATGGTGCTCGCCGTCGCCGCCTTCATCACCGCCTTCTATTTTTTTCTGCCCTGGATCGACGCCTATCTCGCGATTGAGCCGCGGCTAGGCGAATTGGCCAACCCGCCGGGGATCACTGAAGCGATCGTCGCCCCCATGTGCCGCAGCGTGGGCCTGCTCTTGGTGCTCATCGTCCCCCTCTTGAGCATGCGCGCCGTGAGCGAGGAGCGCCGGAACCACACGCTGACGCTGCTCGTCTCGGCCCCGGTCTCGATGACCGAGATCGTGCTCGGCAAATTCATCGCGCTAAGCACCGTCCTCTGGCTGGTATGCTGCCTGCCCGTGCTCATGGCGCTGTCGCTGTATGCCGGAGGGCGCCTGGATCTGGGGCTGTTCGCGGCCAACATCGGCGGGCTCATCCTGCTGGGCGCCGCGCTGGCGGCGGTCGGCGTGGCGGTCTCGACCTCGACGCGCAACCCCATCATCACCGCGGTGGTCACCTTGTGCCTGCTGCTGGGCTCCTGGATCATGGGCTTTGCCATCACCGATCCGTCCTCGGTCCTGCGCTACCTGTCGGTGGGCGACCATTACGAGGGGTTCTACCGCGGGCTCGTCGACACGGCCGACATCGCCTTTTATCTCCTCCTCACCCTCGCGGCCCTGGGACTGGCGATCCGCCGCCTCGACCGCGACCGGCTCCAAGGCTAGGAGGCGCCCGTGAAAGCCGATTCCCGCACCCGCCGCCAGCTCGCCCTCCAGGACGGGCTGTTCCTGGTTCTGTATCTCGCCGTCCTGGGGCTTGTCGGCTATGTCACGCAGGTCGACCACCGCCAGTGGGACGTCACCCAGAACGGCCGCAATTCGCTGACGAGCCAGAGCCGGCACGTCCTGGGGGCAATGCACGGCCCGGTCACGGTGACGATTTATGCCGCGCCGCAAGATCCCCGGTACGGCGACCTGCGGGCCCCCATCCGCCGATTCCTCGCCCCCTATGCGCGGGCAAAGGGCAATTTCGACGTCAAGTTCATCGATCCCACCGCCAATCCGCAGGCGGCCCGCACGGCCGGGATCGAGAGCGATGGCGAGATGGTGGTGGCCTACCGCGGCCGCACGGCCACCCTCCAGCCCCTCAAGGGAGAGCTCAACGAGCAGACGTTCACCAACCTGCTGGTGCGGCTTGCACGCGGACCGCGACTCCTCCTGTACCTCGACGGGGATGGCGAGCGCAACCTGGAGGGCCGGGCGAACTATGACCTCGGCGATTTCGGCCGGCGGCTCAAGGCCGCAGGCTTCACCCTCGACCGCCTCGACCTGGCGCTCGCCCAGGATGTCCCCGCGAACGCCGCAGCCTTGGTCATCGCCGGCCCCACGGTCGATGTGAGCCGCGGCGAAGTCGACAAGATCGTGCGCTACGTGCGTCGGGGAGGCCACCTGCTCTGGCTCATCGACCAGGGCTCGCTGCATGGGCTCGGCCCCATCGCCGACGCGCTGGGGCTCGTGCTGCCGCCCGGGGTCGTGGTCGACCCCGCGGCCGTCAACATCGGGGCGCCCCCGACCTTCGCCTTGGCAACGAGCTACGGCTCGCAGGCGATCACGCGCGGCTTCGACCTCGACACGGTGTTTCCCCTGGCGCGCGCCATCAGCGCCCGGCCCGACACTCCCTTCAAGGTGAGCCCCCTGGTGGAGGTGGCGCAAAACGGCTGGGTGGCCCCCGGCATCCCGCAAGGCCCCCTCCGCTTCGATCGCCTGCGCGATATCCGCGGCCCGGTGACGGTGGCGCTGGCCTTGGAGCGCAAGGCGGACGGGCATGACAGCCGCATCGTCGTGGTCGGCTCGGGCGACTTCCTGTCCAACAGCTACCTGGGCAACGGCGCCAACCTCAACCTCGGCCTCAACATGGTGGATTGGCTTGCCAACGATGAGCGGCTGATCAGCATCGTGCCCCTGCCCACGCGGGACGCCGGCCTGCATCTCACGCGGACGTGGGCGGCGGTGATCTCGATCGGGTTCGCCTTCGCCCTGCCCTTGGCGCTGGCCGTGACCGGCGTCGTGGTCTGGCGGCGGCGACGCCGATGAGCGGCCTGCGCGCCCGGCTGGCCCTCAACGCCGCCCTTGCGCTGCTGGTCGGCGCCCTGGCATTTGCCGCCTACCGCCACCTGCATCCCGCGGCGTCCGCGCCGCCCCCCCCGATGCTGCACCTGACCGCAGCCCAGGTGACGCACATCGAGATCGACCGGCCGGGGCGGCCCGCCATCGTGCTTCAATACACGCCGGGGGGCTGGCGCCTGACCCATCCCTTCGCGGCGCGCGCCGATGCCGACAACGTCGGCCGCGTGCTCGACATCCTCGCCGCACGGCCTTCCCAGCGCCTCAAGTCGACCCATCGGGCGCGCTTCGGCCTCAACCGGCCGATGCTCACCCTCACGCTCAACCAGGTGACGCTGCGTTTCGGGACGCTGAACCCCCTCACCGGAGAACAATACGTGGGCGTGGGCGCGACCATCGACCTCATTTCCCCGTCCTATCTGGCCGGGGCGCTCAAGCGTGCGGTCGATTTTACCGCCAAGAACCTGCTCTCGGCGACCGACGTCCCGGTGGGGTTTGACTTCCCCCGTTGGCGCGCCGCGCGCCGCCAAGGCCAGTGGTTTGCTTCCCCGCCAAGCCTCGCGGTCGACGAGAACGAGCTCAATGGATTCGCCGACCGCTGGCGCAGGGCCTCGGCCCTCCTGGCGCAGCCCGCTGAACCCGGCAGGCGCGCCGAGGAATCGTTCACGGTTCGTCTTGCCGATGGGCGTAGCATCCCGATGGCCGTCCTCGCCCGCACGCCCGAACTCGTCGTGCTGCGCCGGGACGAGGGCATCGAATATTTCATGCCCAGGACCGCTGCGGCGCGGCTCCTCGATCCGCCGACGGCACCCTTGCCGGGGCGATCTTGAGCGCCATGCCCGGCGAGAGGGGCCGCGATGCCTGAACTGCCGGAAGTCGAAACGCTGTGCCGCGGCCTGCGCGCCGCCGTCGTCGGACGGACCATACGGCACGTGGTCGTGCGCCAGGCACGCTTGCGCCTCCCCATTCCTCCCGACCTGCCCTCCGTGCTGCCGGGCTTGACCCTTCGCAGCGTGTCGCGGCGCGCCAAGTATCTGCTGATCGATCTTGGGCGGGGCTCTCTCATTCTTCATCTGGGCATGTCGGGGAGCCTTAGGATCCTGCCGCAGGGCACGCCTGCCGGCAAGCACGACCATCTCGACCTGCTGCTCGACCAGGAACTCATGATCCGCCTGAGCGATCCGCGCCGCTTCGGTGCCGTGCTATGGACACAAACTGACGCGGGCGGTCACCCGCTCCTCAAGGATCTCGGGATTGAACCATTGTCCGCGCCGTTCGACGGCCCCTGGCTTTATGCGCACACGCGGGGGAAGAAGGGATCGATCAAGCAAGCCTTGATGGACGGGCGGTTCATCGCCGGAATCGGCAACATCTACGCAAACGAAGCGCTGTTCGGTGCCGGCATCCATCCGCGCACGCCGGCCGGGCGGCTCGGGCCGGCACGCTGCGAACGCCTGGCGGCGGCGATCCGGGAGACGCTCAATGCCGCCTTGGCCGCCGGGGGGTCCAGCCTGCGCGACTTCGTCCACACGACCGGCGAGAGCGGCTATTTCCAGGTGCAATGGCGCGTTTACGGACGCGCGGGCCTGCCTTGCCCGCGCTGCACGACGCCCCTTCGGCAAATGCGCCAGGGGGCACGCTCGACATTCTATTGCCCGAAGTGCCAGAAATGAAGATCGCCGCTGGCATGACTTTTGCATTAAATTGACACAAACGGAGACCTGCCGATACTCCGGTTCGTTGGTGTGGGGAGACGAGGCGTACAGCGGGCAGGCGCGCGCCATCGGCCACGAACCCATCGTTTTGCGCAGTCACGGTTTGTGGTACATTATGCCAAAATCATCTACTCCGGCGGGGAACAGGATGGCTTCCGATAGTCTGGTCGCGCAGTTCGAGGCGTACAGCGCATGGCGCTCCAACCTGGCGGGGCGCGTGGGCGACTTCTCCAACTGGCTGAACGAGCAAGAGCTCAATGACGCCCAGATGGACATGCGGCTCAAGCACCTGCTGGACCGTTTGGCGGAAGACAAGCTCAGCGTCGCCTTCGTGGCGGAATTCTCGCGGGGCAAGTCGGAGCTCATCAACGCGATCTTCTTCTCCGGCTACAAGCAGCGCATCCTGCCTTCCAGCGCTGGCCGCACGACCATGTGCCCGACGGAATTGCTCTTCGAGGCGGAGCGAGAGCCCTGCCTCCAGCTCTTGCCGATCGAGACGCGCGCCACCGATACCACGACGAGCGAATACAAGCGCTATCCCGACGAGTGGCGGGTGGTGCCGCTCGACATCAGTTCCGGCACCGCCATGCTGGAGGCCTTTCAGCACGTCAGCGAAACCAAGCGCGTGAGCATAGAAGAGGCCCAGCGATACGGGCTTTACAAGGATGCGGACGCCGACGGCGCCGCGCTGGCCGACGCCGGGGGAAAGGTCGAGATCCCCTCGTGGCGGCACGCCATCATCAATTTCCCGCATCCGCTGCTCAAGGAAGGGCTGGTCATCCTGGACACCCCAGGGCTCAATGCCATCGGGACCGAGCCGGAGCTCACGCTCAACCTGCTGCCCAATGCCCATGCGGTCTTGTTCGTGCTTGCCGCCGACACCGGGGTGACCCAGTCGGACATCGCGGTGTGGCGCAACCATATCGGCAATCAACAGGGGCGCCAGCGGGGCCGGATCGTGGTGCTGAACAAGATCGACGGCCTCTGGGACGGTCTGCGGCCGGCGGAAGAAATCGACGCGGAGATCCAGCGTCAGGTGGACACGAGCGCGAGCCTCCTGGGCATCCAGGCGAGCCATGTCTTCCCGGTCTCGGCGCAAAAGGGGTTGGCGGCCAAGATCAATGGAGACGCGGCGCTGCTCGCCAAGAGCCGCCTCCCCGAACTCGAGAAGGCGCTGAGCGAGGAACTCATTCCGTCCAAGCAGGACATCGTGCGGGAAAACACGGGGGCGGAAATCGACGACATGATGAACGCCAGCCGCGCCATTCTCGATGCCCGGCGCGCCAACGTCACCGAACAGGCGGAGGAGCTTCGCCTCCTGCGCGGAAAGAACGAGGACGTCATCGAACACATGATGGGCAAGGTGCGCCAGGAGAAGGAGGATTTCGAGAAGGGCCTGCAGCGGTTTCAGGCCCTGCGCAGCGTGTTCTCGCAGCAGACGAACACGCTGTTCAGCTACCTCGGGATGGAGGCGCTGCACGGGCAGGTCAAGGAAGCACGCACCGCGATGGTGAAGAGCCATTTCACCAAGGGGATCCGGGAGGCGATGAACCAGTTCTTCCAGAACATCAAGGGGAACATCGCCCAATCGTCTGGCCAGATCGACGAAATCAAGACGCTGATGGCGGCCATGTACAAGAAGTTCAGCGCCGAACACGGGCTAAGCCCCATCGCGCCCGCGCCCTTCTCCACCCTGAAGTACATGAAGGAACTGATGCGGCTGGAGAAAGCCTACGACGAACACTTCAGCGCGCTGACGATGCTCACCAACGAACAGTCGGCCGTCACCGCCAAATTCTTCGAGACCATCGCAAGCCGCGTCGTCCAGATCTACGAGGTCGCCAACCACGACGTGGAAAGCTGGCTCAAGGCCGTCATGGCCCCGATGGAAACCCTCGTTCGCGAGCATCAGCTGCAGCTGCGCCGCCGGCTCGAAAGCATCAAGCGCATCCACAAGGCGACAGACACCCTGGAAGACCGGATCGCCGAACTCGAGCACATGGAGAGCAGCATCAGGCAGCAGACGGACGACTTGGGCGTCCTGCGCCAACATATCGAAGGCGCGCTGCATGCTCCCGCCGCGGTGAGGCAGGCGGAAGCGGCAACCGCCTGAGTCGCGGCGTTTCAGGCCGTCTGGCTGGTCAGCGCCGTATAGCGCGCCATCAGTTGTTCCTTGGTCTCTTCCTTGCCGACCACGATGCAGTCCACCGGGCAAACCTCGACGCACTGCGGCGTGTCGTAATGCCCCATGCACTCCGTGCAGCGGCTGGGGTCGATTTCATAGATCTCGTCCCCTTGGGAGATCGCGCTGTTGGGGCACTCGGGCTCGCACACGTCGCAGTTGATGCATTCGTCGGTAATCAGTAGTGACATAATCAATTTCCCAGTAATTTACTCAGGATCTCCCCGCATTTTGGCATCGAGTCGCTCGCGGATCAAGGGGTGCACGAAACGGCTCACGTCGCCGCCCAAGAAGGCAATCTCCCGCACCATGCTCGCCGAGATGAACATGTACTGTTCGGAGGGTGTCAGGAACAAGGTTTCGACATCCGCGGAAAGATTGCGATTCATCCCGGCGAGCTGGAACTCGTATTCGAAGTCGGATACCGCCCGCAACCCGCGCAAGACGATGCGCGCCTGCTCCTTGCGGACGAAGTCCATGAGCAAGCCTTCAAAGCCGCAAACCCGCACCCGGGGCAGCTCGCACAACACGTCTTTCGCCATCGCGACGCGTTCGTCCACGCTGAAGCAAGGCACCTTCGCGCGGCTCGCCGCAACGGCCACGATGACCTCGCCGAATAGCCCGGCCGCGCGCCGGATGAGATCTTCATGTCCGCGCGTGATCGGATCAAAGGTTCCAGGGTAGACGACTTTCAACATGGCGCGCGCTTCAGCAAATGAAAATGCACCTGGCCGGCCCGGCCCTGCCGCCTGACCTCCCAGCCGCCCATCGGGACCAGCGGCGCCTCGCTTTCGACATACACCCAGGCATCGGCCGAAAGCTGCCGCGGCAGCAGCGGCACGATCCGCCCCACCCAGCCCTGGCCGTAGGGCGGGTCGACGAACACGACATCGAAAGGACCGGCCTCGCGCGCGAGGAATTGTACCGCATCCTCGGGGCGGACTTCCACCTGGGTGACGCCGAGGCGGCCGACATTCGCGCGCAAGGCGCCGACGACGCGCGGGTTGCTGTCGACCATCACCACCCGCCCCGCTCCCCGCGAGAGCGCCTCGAACCCCAGGACGCCGCTCCCGGCAAACAGATCCAGGCAGCGAAGCCCGGCCAGATCCTGGCCGAGCCAGTTGAACAGGGTCTCGCGCACCCGGTCGGGCGTCGGACGCAAGCCCAGCGCATCGGGAAATTCGATGTGACGGCGCTTCAGCTCGCCGCCGATGATTCTCACGTGATTGCGGCGCATGTCCGACCGCCTTGGCCTTTGACTCGCGGGGGCTTGGCGCCGGTAGCCCGCCAACCCGAATCCAGCTAAAATGCATGGAGCGCTCGGCCGCCATTATACGGGATAGGCGGGCAAGTCGCGACCCAATCGCCCGCCATGGCGGGATCCAGCGGACTATCGATCGACACATGCTGAGTTTCTTCAAACGACCCAAGGCGAACGACGGGGGCGCTGCGCCCGACCCGCAGGCGGCAGGCGCGCCGGCCGCGCCCGCGGCGCCGGCGACGGAATCGGCCCGGCGCGGCATCGGCGCGCGCCTCAAGGCCGGGCTCGCCCGCACCCGCGCCCAGCTCGGCCACCGCATCGCGGGCCTGTTCCGCGCCCATGCGACGATCGACGAAGCCCTCTATGACGAGCTCGAAACCCTCCTGCTGTCGGCGGACGTCGGCCTCCCGGCGACGAACTTCCTGCTCGAAAGCCTTCGGCAACAAGTGGCGCGCCACGCGCTGCGCGACCCCGAGCGGCTCGAATCCGCGCTCCGGGAGACGCTCACCGGCCTGCTTGCGCCGCTGGAGCGTCCGGCGGAGACCGGCAACGCCCGCCCCCGTGTGATCATGATGGTCGGCGTCAACGGGTCCGGCAAAACCACCACCATCGGCAAGCTGGCGAAGCGCTTCCAGGCCAGCCACCAGTCGGTGCTGCTCGCCGCCGGGGACACTTTCCGCGCCGCGGCGCGCGAGCAGCTCAAGGTGTGGGGCGAGCGCAACAACGTCGCCGTGATCGCGCAGGAAGGCGGCGACTCGGCGGCCGTCATCTTCGATGCCATCAACGCCGCCAAGGCGCGCGGGACGGACATCGTGCTGGCGGACACGGCCGGGCGGCTGCCCACCCAGCTGCACCTCATGGAGGAGCTCAAAAAGGTCAAGCGGGTGATCGGCAAGGCCCTCCCGGGCGCGCCCCATGACATCTGGCTCGTGCTCGACGCTGGGACCGGCCAGAACGCCCTGGCCCAGGTGAAGGCTTTCGATGACGCCCTCTCGCTCACCGGGCTCGTCGTCACCAAGCTGGACGGCACGGCCAAGGGCGGCGTCATCGCGGGGATCGCGCGCGAGCGGCCGGTCCCGGTTGCCTTCATCGGCATCGGCGAGCAGATCGATGATCTGCGCCCGTTCGCGGCCCAGGATTTCGTCGAGGCGCTGTTCGCGGATGATTAGCTTCGATCGCGTCACCAAGCGCTTCCCCGGCGGCTTCGATGCCTTGCGGCAGGTTTCGTTCCACCTCGAACGCGGGGAAATGGCCTTTCTGACCGGCCCCTCGGGCGCCGGAAAAAGCACGATTTTGAAGCTGATCGCAGCCATCGAGCAGCCCACCGGCGGCCAGCTGCGCGTGGCGGGCCAAAACATCTCGCGCCTTCGCCCCTCCGCACTCCCCTACCTGCGCCGCAATCTCGGGCTGCTCTTCCAGGACCACAAGCTCCTGTTCTCGCGCACGGTCCTCGACAACGTCCGCCTGCCGCTCGAGATCAGCGGCTTCGACGGCCGCGAAGGCCTCAAACGGGCGCGCGCAGCGCTCGACAAGGTCGGCCTCCTGGCCAAGGAAAAGGCCCATCCCATCACCCTCTCCGGCGGCGAACAGCAGCGTTTGTGCATCGCGCGCGCGATCGTCCACCGACCCTCGCTGATGCTCGCCGACGAGCCGACCAGCCATCTGGACGGCGGGCATGCGGGCGACATCCTGGACATGTTCCGGGCGTTCAACCAGGTGGGCATTACCCTGCTCATCGCGACCCACGACGAAACGCTCATTCAACGGCTCCCCGCGCGCGTGCTGCGCCTCGACAAGGGAGTCCTGGCCGCATGATCTCGTGGGGCCGGACCCATGTGCGCGCCTTGTCCCGCGTCATCGCAGGCATACTCAAGACCCCTTGGTCGAGCGCGTTGACCTGTCTCGTCATGGGCATCACCTTGAGCTTTCCGGCGGGGCTCTATACGCTGCTCCAGAATGCCCGGGCGCTCGCAGGCACCGTGCACGCCTCCCCTCAGATCAGCCTTTACCTCAGGCTCGATGACGGACCCGCCGACATCGGGGCCGTCGATCGAAAACTGGCGCGGCTGCACGGCCAAATCGAGGCGGTGCGCTTCGTATCCAAGAACGCCGCGCTCAAGGCGATGGAAGCGGCGGGAGGAGCGGCGGCCGCCGCCGGCAGCCTGCCCGCCAATCCGCTGCCGGATGCGTTCATCGTGACCGCGCGCTCCCCCGACCCGAGGGCCTTGCGGGCGCTGCAGGGCGTGTTCCGGTCCTGGCCGGAGGTCGATCAGGTGCAACTGGACTTCGGCTGGGCAAAACGGCTCGCCGCCTTCCTGCGTCTCGCGCAGGAAACCGTGTCGCTCACCGCCGTGCTGCTCGGGGCCGCCCTGGTGGCGGTCGTCGGAAACACGATCCGGCTGCAGATCCTCACCCAGCGCGACGAAATCGAGGTCGCCTGGCTGATGGGCGCCACCCGCGCCTTCATCCGCCGTCCCTTCCTCTACTATGGGGTCGCCACCGGGCTCATGGGAGGCGCGCTAAGCGCGCTCATCGTCCGCCTGTCGGTCGCCTTGCTGGAACCCCGCGTCGCCACGCTGGCCGCCCTCTACGGCAGCGGATTTCGCCTGATGCCGCCCCCCCCTGCCGACGTCGCGATGCTCCTTCTGTTTTCCGCGGGCTTGGGTTGCCTCGGCGCATACCTCGCCGTCATGCACTATCTGCGCCGTTAGCGTCGCCGCGTCGCCCATCGTCCCGCGACGGCTAATCCAGCGACTTGTGGAACCGCAGGACGCTGGCCGCCAGCATGACCAGGGCAAGCAGCGCCATGGCCCCGAGATCCGGCCATAGCGCGGCAAAGCCCACCCCCTTGAGAAAGACCGCGCGGATGACCACCAGGAAGTAGCGCAAGGGGTTGACCACCGTCACCCCCTGCAGCCACGCCGGCATGGCGGCGATCGGGAAGGCGAAGCCGGAGAGGATAAAGAGCGGATTGACGAAGAAGAAGTTGAGCGCGAAGGCCTGCTGCTGCGTGCGCGAGAAGGTCGACAGCAGCAGGCCGAGGCTCACCGCCGCCAGCAAGAAGAGCATGGTGCCCACAAGCATGACCAGGGGGTCGCCGATGAACGGAACGCGGAACCAGAGGATGCCGAAGGCACTGACCAGGGTGACATCGCCCAGCCCGATGAGAAAAAACGGGACCGTCTTGCCGAGAATGAATTCGACCGGCCGGATCGGGCTGACCATGATCTGCTCCAGGGTGCCGACCTCGCGTTCCCGCACGACCGCGAATGCGGTCAGGCTCACCACCTGGAGCAGCGTGATCGTGCCGATCACCCCGGGGATGAAGAACCAGCGTTCGTTGAGGTCGTCATTGAACCATGGCCGCGGCGCGAGGGTGATGCGCACCGCAGGCGCGGCCGCGCTCGCCGCGGTGCGGCGCAGCGTCGGGGCCGTGTGCTGCGAGAACAGCCCGACGATCTGGCTGATGTAAGACAGGGCGATCAGGGCCGTGTTCGAATTCGTCCCGTCCACGATGACCTGCAAAGGGGCCTGCTGGCCATCCTCAAGATCCTTCGCGAAGCCCGCGTGGATCACCAGCGCGATGACGGCCCGGCCGTCATTGACGTCGCGGGTGACTTGCGCCTGGTTCCGGGCCCAATCGACGACCTGGAAACGGGCACTCGCCACAAAGCGCGAAATCAGTGCGCGGCTGGCTTGGCTGCGGTCGAGGTCAAGCACCGTCGTGGCCACATGGTGCACGGTGAAGGTGGCCGCATAGCCGAACACCAGCATCTGAATGAGCAGAGGCACCACGAGACGGAACTTCGCCCAGCGGTCGCGCTTGAGCTGAATGAACTCCTTCATCAGCATCACTGCGATGCGTTCATACATGGCGCTAGTCCAGGCGCTTGTGGAAGGCTCTGGCAGCCAGCCACAGGATGATGAGGGCGGAGACGCAAAGCCCCGCCAACGGGGCGGCGAGGTCGGCAAGCCCGCTTCCCTTGAGGAAAAGCCCGCGCAGGATCGAGACGTAGTAGCGTGCGTAGACGACGAGCGAGATGGCCCGTATGGGGGCCGGCATCTGGTCGAGCGGGAAGGTATAGCCCGACAGCAGCGTGGTGGGCAAGAGCGTGACGAGGAGCGCGATCTGGCTTGCGCCCAGCTGGGAGCGCACCCGCACGGAGATGAGGTAGCCGAAGCCCAGCACCACCAGGATGAACAGCGCGGTGGTCACGAACAGCGTGGACACGTCCCCCCGGAACGGCACCTTGAACCAGAAGATGGCTGCGCCCAGGCAGAACGCGGCATCGGCGAGCCCGATGACGAAATACGGGGTGAGCTTGCCGGCCATCAGCTCCAAGGTGGTCACCGGGGTGGAAATGAGCTGCTCCATCGTGCCGCGCTCCCACTCCCGCGAGATGGTGAGCGAGGTCAACTGCGCACCGACCAGCGCCAGGATCACCGCGACCACCCCCGGGATGATGAAATTGCGGCTGTCGAGGGTCTCGTTGAACCAGGTGCTCGGCTCGAGGTCGACGCTCCCGACCGCGGAAGGCGTGAGCCCGTGCGCCGCGGCGTATTTCGCCTCGAACGTGCTCTGAAGCTGCGCCGTCGCGCCGGCTGCGTACCCCATCGCGATATTGGTCGTGTTGACGTCGGTGGCATCGAAGATGCCCTGGAGCGTCGCCCGGCCGGTCATGGCAAGGCGGCGGGAGAAATCCGCCGGGATGACCAGCACCGCGCTGCATTGGTCGCGGTTCATCGCCGTCCTGATAGCCGCTTCGTTGGGCAGCGCGCGCGCAAGGCGGAACCAGCCCGAGGACACGAAGCCGTCCACGACCGCCCGGCTTTGCTGGCTCATCTCCTGATCGTAGACGCACAGGGGCACATGCTTGATGTCGAGGCTCACGCCGTACCCCAGCAGGACGAGCTGCATGAACGGCATCAGGAGGGCGACGGCGAGGCTGCGCGGATCGCGCCAGACCTGCAAGGCTTCCTTGACGGCAATCGCCCGGACGCGGCGCCCGTTCATGCCGCCGCTCCGGGCACGTCCGGCTTGCGGGCGACGATGCGCACGAAGACGTCTTCGAGGCTCGGACTGACGGCGCGCGCCTCCCCGACCTGAATGCCGCCGTCCGCCAGGATCTGTCGCAGGCCGCCCAGGTCGAGGCCGCCCTCGGACACGACGACATGGAGCCTGTCGCCGAAGATGGCGGCGTCCAGCACGCCCGCCGCCGCGCTGATGCGCGCGAGCGCCCGGCCCAAGGGCGCGCAGGCGATCTCGACGAGTTGCCCGCCCAGCCGGCTGCCTTTGAGCGCCCTCGGCGTGCCCAAGGCGATGAGCCGCCCCTGGTTGATCAGGGCGATGCGGTTGCAGTATTCCGCCTCGTCCATGTAATGGGTCGACACGAGGATCGTCACGCCGTCCGCGGCGAGCTCGTGGATGAGGTCCCAGAAGCGGCGACGGGCCTCGGGCTCGACACCCGACGTGGGTTCGTCCAGGAAGAGGATGGGGGGGCGGTGGAGGATCGCGCAGCCGAGGGCGAGGCGCTGCTTCCAGCCGCCCGCCAGGGTCGTCACCTGCACGTCTTCGCGGCCCTCGAGCCCGGCCATGCGGATCGCGAACTCCATGCGGCTTGCCAGGTCCTCGCGGCGGACGCGATAGATGCCGGCGAAGAAGCGCAGATTCTCGCGCACCGTCAGGTCGCCGTAGAGAGAGAATTTCTGAGACATGTAGCCGATGTTCTGACGAACCTTCTCAGGCTCGCGCGCCACATCATAGCCCGCCACCGTTGCCCGCCCGGCCGTCGGCGTGAGCAGACCGCACAGCATGCGAAGCGTGGTCGACTTGCCTGCGCCGTTGGGGCCGATGAAGCCCACCACCTCTCCTTGGCCGATCGTCAGCGTGATGCCGTCGACCGCGGTGAAGTCGTCGAACGTCTTCGTGAGCCTGTCCACCACGACCGCCGGGGTACTCGAATTCACGCCGCCTCCTGTCCGCCCAGCAGGGCCACGAACACGTCCTCGATGCCCGGCTCGGCCGGCTCGATGAGCGCGCCGGCAAGGCCTTGGGCGGCGAGCAGGCGGGCCAGCTCCGGCGTCCTGCGGTCGCGATTGTCCACGCGCACGTGGACCCGGTCCCCCATGAGCAGGACGCCCAGCACGCCGGGCTGGCCCGACAGGAGCGCGCGCACTCGCCTCGGGTCGCTGGAGGGAATCGACACCAGGGCACCGGGCATTTGCTCCTTGAGCCGCGCGGGGGTATCGCAGTAGCGGATCGCGCCGGCGCTCAGCAACGCGAGCCGCGAGCAGCGCTCCGCCTCGTCCATATAGGCCGTGGACAACAGGATCGTCACGCCGGTCTCGCGCAGATCGTAGAGAATGCTCCAGAATTCGCGGCGCGAGACCGGGTCCACGCCGGTGGTCGGCTCGTCGAGCAGCAACACGGCCGGCGTGTGCACCAGGGCGCAGATGAGCCCGAGCTTCTGCTTCATGCCCCCGGAGAGCTGGCCGGCGAGCCGCCGCTGGAACGGCACAAGCCCAGCCGCTTCCAGCAAGCGGCTGGTGCGTTCCTGGCGCTCAGTCTTGGTGACGCCGAAAAGCTCTCCGTAAAAGAAGATGTTCTCGCCCACCGTAAGGTCCTCGTACAAGCCGAAGCGCTGCGGCATGTAGCTCAAGTGCCGCTTGGCACGCTCGGGCTCGCGCAGCACCTCCACGCCATCGACCCGGATGTCGCCTTCGTCCGGACGCAAGACGCCGGCCAGCATGCGCATGATGGTCGTCTTGCCCGCCCCATCCGGGCCCACCAGTCCGAAGATCTCCCCCCGGGAGACGGCGAAGGTGGCCGAGCGCACCGCGGCGAGGCGCCCGAAGGTCTTGCTCAAGGAACGCGCCTCGACCACCGTGCCGTCGTCCGACATGCTTCACTTCCCGGCCGGCAGCAGGGCGATGGCGGCATCCGCCGGCATGCCGGGCAGCAGTTCATGCGTAGGGTTGGCGATGTCGATGCGAATGCGATAGACCAGTGCGACGCGCTCCGCGTGGGTCTCGACCGTCTTGGGCGTGAACTCGGCTTGGGGCGAGATGAAGCTGATCGTCCCATGATAGCTCTTGCCGGGATAGGTGTCGGTAGTGACCGTGACCCCCTCGCCGAGGCGGATCTGTCCCAAATTGGGCTCGTTCACGTAGGCGCGCAACCACACGTGGTCGAGGTCGTCGAGCGTGAAGACGGCGATGCCCGGACCCGCCAGTTCTCCCAACTCGGCCTCGCGAACCGCGAGCACGCCGGCAAACGGCGCCCTCAGGCGTGTATAGGAGAGCACGATCCGGTCCAGCCGAACCTTCGCACGCGCCGCCGCCACGCTCGCCTGGGCGAGCCGCACGCTGTTGCCGGCCACCCGCACGAGCGCCTGGTCGCGGGCGAGCTGGGCGGCCGACTGCCCTTCGAGGGCGAAGGCTTGCTGGGTCGCCAGCCGGGAGGTGGCGTGATTTTCCAGAAGCCGCTCGTCGCGGCGCAATTCGCGGCGCTTTTCGGCGAGATCGTACTGGTCGCTCTTGACCGTCTTCTGCGCCGCGACAAGGTTGGCGGCGTTGACCGACACCTGTGCGCGGGCGACGCCGAGGTTCCCGGCATCGATGCGCAACTGCTCCGCGTAGGGGCGCCGATCCACCCGGGCGAGCACGGTTCCGGCCTTGACCGACTGACCTTCGTCGAAGGGCAGATACACGATCGGCGCCTGAACCTGGGTGAAGCTGAGGACGCTTTGGTGGGCCTCGATATTGCCTGAAACCACGACCGAGGTGGGGGCGGTCCCCGGGCCGAAGAGGACCCGCCGCACGGCAGGGAACGCCAGGAGGAGGGCGCCCACGGCGAGCGCGGCAAGAACGGCCCGCAGCCTCGACCGGCGCGTCATCGCCAACCGCCCTGCGATGCGGCGGCGCCCCAGGGAACGGCAAAGCCTCTCGTGGGTTTCATGTTCGCACCCTTCGCCATCTTGATGTTCTTTGGAAAGGCGTGCCGCCGCTGTGCGGCCCGGACCAACGGGCAAGACGGCCGGCGGCCATTCTTTCTTAGCCAGTCCAACAATTAGCTTGCTTACATTTTATCGCAATAATCCCCCCGTGCGGGAACGAAAAGATGCCTGCGGCTTCCGGGGCGGCGTCAACCGAAGGGCCGCCTCAAGCGTTGAAGCCCCAGGCCTCGCACCCGCGATGCCGTCGTCAGGACCTCATCGAGGCATAGTCATGAACAAACGGCTTCCCAAACTCATCGCTGTCCTTCTCGTCTCCGTCATCGCCAGCGCCAGCGTGCCTGCCCTCGCGGCCGGCGCCTGGGCTCAGCACCACCCCCGCCGTGTCCAGGTCAACCGGCGGCTCGCCCGACAGAACGGGCGCATCCGGCAAGAAGCTCGGGAGGGTGATCTCACCCGCGCCAAGGCGCGGCGCCTGCATCGCGCCGATCACCGGATCCGCATGGAGGAGCGGCACTTTTCGGCCCGTCATCACGGGGCCATCACGCCTGCCGAGCAGGCCCGCCTCAACCGGCAGGAAAACCGGGTGAGCAGACGCATCGGGCAGTAATCGCGCCGCCGAGCGGCGGGGGCCGGCCGCACGACGAATCTCCTCCCGCCAAGATTGGCCGAGGTGGGCCGGCGCGCCCTGTCCTTCCGTTCCCCCGCCGCGCCGCCCGGCCGCGCTCTTGGGCCGGGTACGCCGCCCGCAGGCAATTTTTCCGGATTGATGTATAAACTTATATCATGAGGGCCTGCCCATGCGCGGCGCCCTCTGATACAGCGTTCGCAATCCGCAGTTGACCAAGTATGAGCGCAAGCCCCTGGCTTCAGACATTTTGTGCGGGGCCTCAATCGGGATGTTGTAGGCCGTAAGGCCGAGAGCCAGAGCGCCCCTCGCATGCATGCCTTTAGAACCCCCTGGCTTTAGCCATGGGGAGGTTCAGCAAATGCACAGCCTCTCCTAATCTGGCACCAAGATTTCTCGATCGCTCGCGACCACCCAACGAGGAGGATAGAACGATGAACGGACGGCTAGCGGTACTACGTTATGCACTGGGCACCCTGCTTGGCGTATCGGCATTGATCGGGACGGCACAAGCCTTCGCCGCATCCGATGCGCAATTCACAAGGGAAGCCGCGAGGGACCTGTCCTTCGAAATCAAGGCCGGCCAGATTGCGCAGCACAACGCCTCCAGCGCACTCGTCAAGCTGTTGGGCTATCGGATAGCGACCGACCATCAGGAGGAGGTCGGCCCGCTGCACCAGATCGCCCTCGATGAGAACCTGAAGTGGCCATCGATGTCATCGAAGGACCAGGCCGAGTTGCGGCGGCTTTCGCAGCTCCACGGACGGGCTTTCGACACGGCTTATGTCAATCTCATGATCAAGGATCACGAGGGGGACATCCCGGAATATCTGGACGAAGTGAAGGACGGACGGGATCCCGCCGCGCAGCAGTTCGCATCCCGGGCGCTCAAGGTACTGCAGACGCACCTTTCCCTGGCCCAGCAGGCGAAATCCCAGCTCGGGCACTAGCACGCGCGCCGCAACAAGTCCATCACCACGCCGGCACGTTGCGAGTCCAAGGCGGCCGTGGGTTCATCGGCCAGAAGAATGCGCGGGGCGTTCGCCAGGGCGCGCGCGATCGCCACGCGCTGAGCCTCTCCGCCCGAGAGCTGGCCGGGCATCGACAAACCGCGATGGCCAACGTCCAGATAGCTCAGCCGCCGACGGGCGCGGGCGCGCGCCTCGCGCGGAGGGACTGACCGCAGTTCCATCACCGCCGCGACGTTCTCCGTGCTGTTGAGGAAGGGGAGGAGATTGGGCGTCTGAAACAGCCGATTTTCTCGAGTCGCAGACGACGCAGGTCCGCCCGCAACCATCGCGCGTCGTATACGATCTCCCCGTCGAGCATCATCCAGCCCCCGCTGGGCTCAATGACGCAGCCGATGACATTGAGCAACGTGGTCTTGCCCGAGCCGCTAGGGCCCAGGAGACCGACGACCTCCCCCGGATATATCGAGGCCGTCACGTCGGCAAGCGCGTCAACCCGCGTCTGCCCCTCTCCATAATGTTTCGAGATGTTGCGCAGGTCGATCAGGGCCTTGCCACCCACGGTTGCCGGCATGACGTCATCCCGCCCGGGCCTGGGAGGGCTCGACCTTGACGGCCGCGCGCACGGCCAGCACGGAGGCGAGCAGACAGACGACAAGGACGACCCCGAAGAGAAGGCCGACGTCGCGGGGCAGGATGAGAACACGCCGCGGAAAATGACTCGCCATCGCGGCGGTAAAGGCCACGCCCAGCCAGAAGCCGGTCACGCCAATCATCAAAGCCTCCTGGACGATGAGCCCGATAATGGTCCGGTCGGAGGCGCCAACCAGCTTGAGGGTCGCGATCGAGCGCAATTTGTCCATGGTCAGCGTGTGGATAAGCAGCGCGATGATCACCGTTGAAACGGTGATCAGTATGACCATGAACATGCCGAGTTGGCGCTGCATTTTCTCGATGACGAACCGGGGTGGAACTTGCCGCCGGGGCCGAGCGTAGCAAGCATAGGCCAAGCCCCTTCTGGCTCTTCGTCGTTTGCCTACGGTAAAAAGGGCTGACATCCGCGAAATCGTGTATCCATCTGGGTTTTCCGAGGACTCAGATAGGCAGACGAAATAGAAGCAGTCATTCCAGTGGGGATTCTGGGGTATGAGGGGCAAGTAATCA
This sequence comes from Pseudomonadota bacterium, assembly GCA_021788645.1. Taxonomy (GTDB): domain Bacteria; phylum Pseudomonadota; class Gammaproteobacteria; order Burkholderiales; family JAKAFK01; genus JAKAFK01. The sequence continues at coordinate 15,703 of JAJYKK010000019.1, read as the reverse complement.
ATGGCGTTCGATACCGCGTTCCTCGCCGGCATCCGCTACCTGGGCGCCGACGAGGTGGCACGGGCCAAGGGACACGACTACCTCCCCCCGGTCTATGACCTGACGCCGGGGGAGGGCTGCGGCCGCATCCTGTGGGTGAAGGAAGGGCGTGATGGCTGCATCGACCAAGACGCGGGAGGGGTCACGGCCAAAAGCGGAAAACCGCCGCTTCCCCACCGGGGACCGAAAAATGCCTGATGACGGACTATGTCGCGACAAGCCGACCATCACGCAAGCTGACCAGACGGTCGAACCGCTGAAAAATCGCCTCGTCGTGCGTCACCACCAGGACGGCTGCCTGATGGTCCTTGGCGATGCGACTGAGCAGGTCCATGACGATGTGGGCACGTGCCGAATCCAGCGGCGCCGTTGGCTCGTCGGCGAGGATGATACGAGGGTTGTTGGCAAGAGCCCGTGCGATCGCAACACGCTGTGCCTCGCCGCCCGACATCTCGCCTGGAAAGGCCTGACGACGGTGCCCGACTTCGAGATAGTCCAGAAGAGCGTTGGCGCTCATGCGCGCCTGGTGCCGGGAGAGGCCCGCCAATTCCATGACCTCCGCGACATTCTCGGTCGCATTCAGAAATGGCAGCAGGTTGTGGGTCTGGAAGATGAAACCGATCTTTGTCAGGCGTAGACGGCGGCGGTCAGCGCGTAGCCAGCGCGTGTCATAAACAAGCTCCCCATCAAGGCGCATCCACCCGGCGTCGGGCTCGCTCACACATCCAATCACGTTGAGGAGCGTACTCTTGCCGCTGCCGGAGGGGCCGAGCAGGCCGATGATTTCTCCGGCCCCCACGGTCAGTTCAATGTCGACCAATGCGTCCACACGGGTCGAGCCCTCACCAAAATGCTTACTGATGCCGCGCAACTCGATACGCGCCTGCGGCACATCTTGCAGCCCGTCATCCACTGGCAAGCGCCTCCGCGGGGTCCACTTTCAGGGCGGCGCGTATGCTGAGCACCGAGCCGGCCAGACACACCACGATGACGATCAGCAAGACCACGGCCAGGTCGAAGGGCTCGAGCTGGACGCGACGGGGAAAATATGCCTTCCCAAGCACGATCAACGCCAGCCCGATCCCGTAACCCATGATGCCTATCGTGAGCGCTTGTTGAACGATCAGCCCGACGATGGTGCGGTCGGGCGCACCGATGAATTTCAGTGTCGCGATCGAACGGACCTTGTCCATGGTCAGTGTGTAGATGATGAGGGCGATGATGACCGCCGAGACGGCTGTCAGGATGGTCATGAACATCCCGAGCTGTTTTTGCATCTTCTGAATGACGAACAGGGTCAGATAGGTCTCCTCGCGGGCTTCGGGAACGGCCGCAAGGTGCTTCCATCGGGAAATATCGTGGGCGACGGACAACGCCGAGACGCCGGGCTCTAAGCGCACCAGCACGGCATTCACGTCCGTCGTCGTGGGCGGCGTCCGACCGGCCGCCCGCTCGCGGCGCTCAAGCGCCGGCGGCACGTCGAACTGGAGTGCTTGCGCGTCAAGCAGATTCACCCAGGCCAGTGGCTCGCCGGCCGAACTGACCATCCCGTGGGTGAGGCCGACGACGGTGTAGGGATCGCGGTACGGGCCAAGCAGCACGCGGGTGCCGAGCTTCAGGTGGGACGAGGCGTCGACCACGACCTGGTAGTGGCTTTCGGTTAACCCGTGACCCGCCACCAAGGGCGGCGGGCCGCCGGGACGGCCCGGCTCATAGCCTTCCAGATACAGTCGGACCGGCCTGCCTGCGGCCGTGGTGCTCTGCACCGTCTGGAAGGTGACGGCCCCGGCGGCCGCGACACCGGGCATGCGGCGGATAAGGTCGCGCGTGTCGCGCGGGATCCGCGACGGCTCGGCGAACGGTCCGAAGGTACGGGGCTGTACCACCCAGAGCGCGGCGTGTTCACCGCGCGGAAGCGCCAGCGCATCCGTCAAGGCCCCCTCGTAAATCCCGGTCATGGCGATCACCACGCCCAGCAGCATGCCGACACCGAGCACGGTGAGTGCAAAGCGCAGCCTATTGCGCCGGATATCGCGAAACGCGAGGTTCATGGCGCACCGCCCCTCGCGGCGTGCGCGGCCTCGCCGACGCGAAGTGCCGGTTTAGGCAGCACCACGGCCGCGCCGGCAGGCACCCCGGAGACCACGGGAAGCCGTCCGTCAAGCAGTTGCGGGCCAAAGGTGACCCGGGTCTTGGCGAGTCTTCCCTTGTCAAGGATCCACACCTTGCCGCTGTTGCCGCTCACCTCCATGGCCGCTGTCTGAGGCACCAACACGGTCTGTTTGAGCGTCCCGGTCGTGATATAAACCTCCGCCTGCTCTGCGAGGTGAATGTTGCGGGGAAGGTGGTCGAAGGCCACATCCACAACGCGCTCCTCGTTGACGGCGTTACTTTCTATCTCAATGCGTGCGACGTGGCCGGGGAAGCGCTGGGTAGGCTCTGAGCGCAGCACAATCCGGGCCGGTTGGCCCACGTGCAGCCAACCGGCAAGGCGCTCGTCCACATAGCCGACCGCCCAGACCGTGCCGGTCTTGACGAGGGTGAAGACCGACTGTCCCTGAGTGACGGCATCGCCAAGTTCCAGGTTGCGGGAGATCACCCAGCCGTCGAACGGCGCATGGATGGTGTAGTTGGCCAAGGTGGCCTTTTCGAAGGCCTCTTGGGCCCGCGCGGATCGAAGCGCGGCGACGGCTTGCGTGAGTGCGCTATGCGCGACGGCGAGGTTGGCGGCGGCGACCTGCACCGCGGCCTCGTCGGCCTGGTCTTGCTCGGTCGACACGAGCCCGCTCTGGATCAGTTGCCGATCCCGTTTGCTGACACCCGAGACCTTCGTCAGGTTGGCCGCGGCGCTTGTGACATCTGCTCTCGCCTTATGGATATTGGCCTGTGCCTGGGCTATGTTGGCCTGCGCCACGGCGACTTGGGCTTCGACGTCCTTCGCGTCGAGTCTGGCGAGCACCTGACCGGCGTGAACCCGATCCCCTTCGTCCACATCCAGTTGAGCCAGCACGCCTGCCACCTTGAACCCGACATTGGACTGCACCCGAGCACCCACCTCACCCAGCCCAAAGACCTGCTCGCGCACGTTCGACCGAGTGGGTGCCAGGGACACCGTCACGGTGTGGAAGAAGGCGTGCCACACCAACACCCCCCCTATGACGATCGCGATGCCGATCGCGGCCACCCAGATGAGGCGCCGTCGTGCCGGCGGACGGGGCTTCGCGGCCTGTTCCGTGACGGGCGTCTTGTCCGGTAAGGGTGGGAGTGAATTCGTACCCGTGTTGTCCATGACGTCCCCTCGCTGCGGGAAACCGGGTTACTCCGCCGCGCCCGGTGCGGCTCCGCTTGGCGGTGCAGCGCGGACGGTACGCGCCCCAAGGGGTCGACCGCTGTCAAGGGCGCGCTGTTCCGACCAACCCCCTCCCATCGCAACAAACAATTGCACCGTATCGAGGTAGCGCTCGGCGAGGGCGCGGGTGTAGCCGAGGCGGGCCTGTTGGTCGCTGCGTTCGGCATCCAGCAGTTTCAGGACGTCAACCCTACCGGCCTTATAGCCGAGCCGTTGCATCGCCAGCGAGGCGTCAGCGACGAGCAGCGCTTGGTGTTCAGCGCCCACGAGCCGGGCGTCCTGGTCGAGCATCCGCAGCGAATCCGCAACTTGTCCAAAGGCCTGTACGACCACTTGTCGGTAGGTGGCCGCGGACACGCGAAACGCGTCGATGGCGCCTTGCTTTTGGGCCTCCAGCGCGCCCCCGTGAAACAGCGGTGCGGTAAGGCTCCCGAGAACGAACCCGATAAGCCCGGAGTGCTTGAACAGCTCATTGGGATCGATGGCCGCACTCGCCAGGGAGGCCGACAGATTGATGCTTGGATAGGTCTGGCCGACAGCGACCCCGATGGCCGCGCTGGAGGCATGAAGCTCGGCCTCGGCGGCCAGGATGTCCGGCCGGTGATGGACCAGGGCTGACGGTATGCCGACCGGTAGGCGCGCCGGCAGCGTAAGGTCGGACAGGGTGAAGGCGGGCGGTGACCATTGGGCCGGATACTTGCCAACCAGCGTCGTAAGCGCGCCCTCGGCCGTGGCCTGCTGCTGCCGCAGGGGCGGGAGGAGGGCACGATCATTGGCAAGCTGGCTTTCGGCGAGCAGCACATCCGTGCGCGGCGCCCGACCGACCGCGAACTTTTTCCGAACAAGCGCCACGTTCTTCTTGTCATCGGCGATGATGTTTTCCACCGCACCGACCTGCGCCCGGTCCGAGGCGATCGTCAGCGCCTCTGTGACAACGTTGCCGGTCAGCGCCAGTTGTGCGGCGGCGAGTTCGTACGCCCGGTACCGCGCGAGCGCCACTTGCTGTTCGACCCGGCGCGCGGTGGCGCCAAAGACATCGGGCGAGAAGCTCGCGAATGGCCCTACCGTGTAAAGGTCGTAGGTCGGAAGCGGTTTGCCAGGTTGCTGCCCGAGCAGATTGGACGGACCACGCTGGCGCTCGGCTGACACCGCGAGATCAAGCTGAGGATAATCGGCGCCACGCGCCTGAAGCACAGCCTGTTGCGCCTCCGCCAGGGTGGCCTGCGCCGCGGCAATGGTCGGACTACTGGCGATAGCCTGGCGAACCACGCCATCGAGCACCGAGGCGTGGAAAAGCCTGTACCAGGCTCGAGGGACCGCCTGGCCCGCCACGAGTGTTTGGGCGGGCTCGTCGTGGCCCGGCGTCAGGTTAAGGGAGACGCTCTCAGGGATGTAGGCGCTGATGCCGGGCGGCGCCGGGCGCACGAAATCCGGTCCGGCCTCGCAACCGCCAAGCAGAAGACCCATGGCAAGGAAGACGGTCCCGGGCCGAAACCGCATGGCTAACCCAGCCCTGTTGATATCCAGCGACATCCCTGTCTACATCGTAGCAAAATACTTCATTTCGCGCACACCGCCGAGGTCTGCGATCACGGCATCATATCGCGCTCGGAAACCAACCCGTATATTCAGTATAGGGGATGCTTAACTCCATTTATTGGTGACGGATCGTGGCTCCCGGCCTGGGGCTGCCGGCCATCAGGCCCTCCATTGCGTGCGATACCGCATAGAACTTCCAAACCGGGCAATGTAAGCTACATGTAAGCTTGACGGTGGCAGATATACGGATCTGCCGATCCTTACCATCAGGCCCGTGACTCGGCACCGCACCCTCGCGGCCGCGTTTGCCGGGGGCTCGACCGAGGGGCGTCGATCCCATTTTGCTTCCTGTAGGTTCTCTCGCCGTTGGATGGCGGAAGGAGTGCGTCATGACGTATGCCGATCACGAGCAGGACCCGGTGCCGGATTGGAACATGGAAGACGCGCTCGACGAACGCATGGACGATTGTCCGGGGGCGCAGCGCGCCTATTTTGTCGAGCCGGAAGACGACCTCATCCAGATGTATCTGAATGACATCGGCGCGAAACGCCTGCTCACGCCGCAGGAGGAGCAAAGGCTCGCCTGCCGCGCGCGGGAAGGCGATGCGGCGGCGCGGTGCCTCATGATCGAGCACAATCTTCGTTTCGTGGTGAGCATCGCGAAGCGCTATGTCAACCGCGGGCTCGACTTTCTGGACCTGATCGAGGAGGGAAACCTCGGTCTCATGCACGCTCTCGACAAGTTCGATCCGGGTCTCGGCTTTCGCTTCACGACCTACGCGCACTGGTGGATCCGCCAGCGCATCGAGCACGCGGTCATGACTTGCGGGCGAACCATCCGCTTGCCGATTCACATGTTGAGGGAAGTGAACCTTTGCATACGCGCCTTGCATCACCTGGAGAGCGGAACCGTCGACGGACGGGCGCCAACCGCCGTCGAGGTGGCGCGTTTCCTGGACAGGCCGGCGGAGGAGGTGCGAAAGATCCTGGCCCTTTCCGACTCCCTCACGTTCCTCGAGTCTTTGGACGCCCCGCTTTCCCGGGACGCGGACCTCACCATTGCGGAGGCACTGCCTGACGAGCAGCGCCCCTCCACGGAGGATGCCGTTCATTGTGCCGAGGTCGGCGCGCACCTGGCCACGTGGCTTCAGGGACTGTCCCGGCGGCATCGCTTTGTCATCGAACGCCGATTCGGGCTCAACGGTTACGGCCCCTGCACGCTCGATCAAGTGGCGAGGCGACTGAAGATCACGCGGGAGCGGGTGCGCCAGCTTCAACAGGAAGCGTTGCAGGCGTTGCGTGCCCTCCTGAGCGAGGAGGACGCCGATGCGCTCATCGCATGACCTCCGGCGCGCCGACCCGGATCCCGGCTGCCACCATCTGCGACCCCAGTCGCGGATATCGCCGCAGACGGGCACGCGCACCGGCTTCTGTCCCCGTCGGGCGGCGCCGGAGCAGCCCCGCGCAGCCGCGGCGCGCGACATGAATGGCCCCACCGAATGGCGCGGCGACAGCGCTTGTTACGCCGGCATGGTTCTCGTCGAAAATGAGCGCCACCGCATTTGCGCGAGCTTGGCGACTCTCCAGGCGCGCATCGCCAACGGCCTGCCTCACGATGCCATCCGCCAAGTGCTGGCCCATCTCATCGGCATGATGGATCAGTGCTATCGTCTCAAGGAAGCGCTCCTGCACAAGCAGTCCTCCCCCGATACCCCTGCCTGCCGAATCGAACACCACAGGACGATGGAGCACGCCTTGCGCCTCTTGAATGCCCCCCCTGCCGACCCCGCCCAGACTGCGCAGGCCATCGCCTATCTCGCCGACTGGGCAGAGCGTGAGTCGTGCGAGTAACCGTGGCGGACGCGCCAAACTCCCGCTTTCCTTCCCGGAACGTCGGCGTCTCGGGCTTTGTCCGCGTCGAGGCGCCCCTTCTGCCCCTGGTTCGCGGACGGCCTCGGCGCATGGGCGCATGCCCTCCCCTGCACGACAGCGCAAGCCACGACGGTCAGCCGTCGCTTGTCGACCGGCGTGCGCTGCGCGTCAGGCAAGCCGCGCGGAGACGAAACGGCCCAGCGCCGGTAGCGGCAGAAGGAGGACATCGGCCGGCCAGGATGCATAGACCGCATAAGGCCCCGTTGGCGCCCCACGACTCGCCAGCGGCCCGAGTTGGCGTTCCCGGGCCCGATTCCGGCAGGCCGCAACCAACGGCGGCGAGACGGCGTCGGCCTTCATCGAACCCCACGTGGCCGACACAGGCGGCGCAGGCGACGGCAGGGGTTCGCCCGCCCATCTGCGAGGGCGCAAGTCAGCGCGGCAACGTGATCTGGTTGCCCTTGGTGAACTGGTAGTCCTTGAACACGTGCTCGGCGCTGAGCAGCCTGTATGTGCCGTCCGCATTCTTCACCGTCGTGTCCTTGAGGCGGTAGGTGGTCGCCCCGCAGGTCCAGCAGTTGAAATTGCGCATGTGGGTGCACAGGCAGATCTTGTCGACCACAGAGATCTTCTCGGCATCCGGCCGAGCCGCGACCGCAAGGTTATAGGCCCGAATGTAGGCACAGGAGCCATTGGCGTCGAGCAGGTAGCCATAGGCCTCGCAATTGGGCCGAATGCCGCTACCCAGCGCAGGCGAGTTCTTCAGCATGCGCATGGGATAGCCGGTGGGAGAGGTCTCGTTGACCTCGATGTCCTCTTCCTTGGCTTTGAAATATTCCTGCTTGACCGCATCGGGCAGGCCGCATTCGTGGGTCACGGTGAAACGGGTGGCCACCTGCACGGCTGCGGCGCCCGACTCGAGGAAATCGACGGCATCGCGGCCCGTGAAGATGCCGCCGGCGGGAATCACCGGGATGTCCAGGTGCTCGGCCTTCAGCCATCGGAGGATCTCGGCGACGATGCTGGCCAAGTCGTACTGCGCCCAGTCCATGCCGAAACCGAGGTGGCCGCCGGCAAGCGGACCTTCCACCACCACATAGTCCGGCAAGCGGTGGGTGCGTGCGGACTTGCGCAGAAACAACTGGAACGCGCGCAGCGAGGACACGATGATGCCCAACTTAGCGTCGCGGAAACGCGGGTGGTCCTCGATCAGGGCGAAGGAACCCAGATGCAGACCGGCCGCCAGCGTGATGCCGTCGATGCCCGCGTCCAGAGCGGCGCGCAGGCGGACCCGCAGGGTCTCCTTGGGGGCGTTCATGGTCAGCTTTTCCATGCAATTGATGAACACCAGCCCATCGCCGCGCTTGGCTTCCATGGTCTTGCCCACATGCAGCCTCGTCGCCTCGGCCAAGCGGCCGAGGTTGAACTGCACCGCCGATTTGTCCGGCTTGTCCGCGTGGCTCTTGTAGAGCTTGGTTTTCTCCTTGACGTACTGAGTGTCATAGCGACGGTCGGTGATCGTTTTCACCATCGCGTCGGAGATGTGGCCGATACCGCCCAGGCGCGCGGCGGTCAACGCCAGGTCGGCGGTAGAAATGTCGACCCCCATCCCGCCGATCATGATCGGTACCAGTTCCCGACCGCCGAGCCGCACGCGGAAGTCATCCACGCTCTTGTCAGTCATACATCGTCCTCACTGCTGTTCAAAACCATTTCATCAAGAAGGGCATTCCCCTCGGGGTGACGCGACCATGACAGGGCCGACGTTACGTGAGCTATCGATTTAAAGCAATATGGCGCTCAACCAACGAAGCGCAAATGATGCGACTGTTTCGTCGCTTTGCGGCAGCCCGCAAGGGCACGGCCTTGAGCCATCGGCATGCCATTGGCCCCCGTGAGGGCCGGGGCGGCGCGCGGGGTTCTGGGCGCAGCACGGCGAGCCATTTATTCTTTTTGGGGCCGGCGCCTCACCGCCCCCTCCGTAAGAATAGTGGTCACGTCGCTGAGGCACGCGTATCGGGGGGATGGCCGCGCGCACCAATCGGCGCAGACGGCGTGCCGCTGCGCTCCCCGGACGATCGAGCAGTTCCCCGACGCAGCGCTTGGCGCCCTTGACGCTCAGGCGCCGGGGCAAAACGGCCGCCGTCTGCGGCTTGCGGCACGCGCTTGATGCGACGGACCAAGGCGACGCCTCGTCCGCAAGAAGACGAAACGGGGGAGGCTAGCGCCACGGCAATGGATTCGAGCCATCAGGCCACGCCGCACCCTAACAAGGTCCGCCTGAAGACGGCATTGCGCCCCCTTCGATTATATTGCGGTGTTTCAGACTTTATCAGCGGCACCCCCCTTCGGGAACTTTCGCCCAAGCCTAGCACTCTGAGGCTTTGAGTGCTAATATTGAGGTTGGGAGGATTCACCACATGACCAATGCCCTGACTTTCCCTACGCCGGCCACCGTTGGCAGCCTGGAAAGCTATATCAGCGCCGTCAACGCGGTCCCGATGCTCACCATCGAGGAAGAGCATGCGCTCGGCCGCAGACTGCGCGAGCAGGGGGACCTCGAGGCCGCCAAGACGCTGGTCGTCTCCCATCTCCGGGTGGTGGTCAACGTCGCCCGTGGCTATATGGGCTACGGACTGCCGCAGGCCGACCTCATCCAGGAAGGCAATATCGGCTTGATGAAGGCGGTCAAGCGCTTCGATCCCGAAAGAGGCGTGCGGCTCGTCTCATTTGCAGTGCATTGGATCCGCGCGGAGATTCATGAGTTCATCCTGCGCAATTGGCGTATGGTCCGGATTGCCACGACCAAGGCGCAAAGAAAGCTGTTCTTCAATCTGCGCAGCATGAAGCCGGGATTCGGCGCATTGAGCGGCGACGAAATCGACCATGTCGCCAAGGAACTCGGGGTCAAACCCCATGAGGTCGCCGAGATGGAAACCCGCCTCACGGGCCAGGACATTCCCCTGGAGCCGGTGTCAGACGATGAGGACGAACGGTTCGGCCCCATCAGCTACCTGGCGGATCCGGGTCTTGAACCCGTGCTTGAACTCGAAGCCCAGCAAAGCGAGAAGCAACGCAGCGAAGGCCTCGAGGCCGCGCTGGAAAGCCTCGACAGCCGCAGCCGACGCATCATCGAGGCGCGTTGGCTACGCGAAGACGATGCCGCCACGCTTCACGAACTTGCCGCCGAATTCAGCGTCTCCGCCGAGCGGATCCGCCAGATCGAGCAGAAGGCGCTGTCGAAGATGAAGACCGTCATCGGCACCCACGCATAACACCGCGACGGGTCGCCCCAAAAAGACACTGGCCGGCGAGAGCGACCTCCCGCCGGCCAGCTGGTCTTGCCCCCCGGCCGTTCACGCGTGCGTCAAGACGACGCTCAGGAAACTCGTCCACGCCCATACGATCAGCGTGACAACGATCACCATGGGCATTTTGTCGTGGTTGAATTTTTTCTTCATTTCAGTGCATCCCCATGCAGTTGCAATCGGTTTGTTTGTAATTAATAACGATTCTGATTCTAACTGATCACGCACCGATTCTCAATTCCCCTGGGGCGTCCCACGCAGGCGCAGCGCATTGAGCACGACGATCAAGGAACTGGCCGACATCCCCAGCGCCGCCAGCCAGGGCGCGAGGTAGCCCATGATGGCAAAGGGAACGGCGACGAGATTATAGCCGACCGCCCACGCGAGATTCTCCTTCATGACCGACATCGTCCCCCTGCCCACCTCGATCGCCGAGGCGATCTCCATCAGATGGTCGGACAACAGGACGATATCGGCGCTCGAGCGGGCCACCTGCGTACCCCCGCCCATCGCGAAGGAGACTTGGGCGGCCGCCAGAACGGGCGCATCATTGACGCCGTCGCCCACCATGGCGACGATGTCGCCGGCGGCCTGCAGCCTCTGCAGTTGCCCAAGCTTTCCTTCCGGGCGCAAGGCCGCGTAGACCCCCGCAATCCCGAGCGCGTCCGCAAGATGACGCACGGCCGCCTCGTCGTCCCCGCTCAACACGCTCACCCGGATCCCATCGGCCGCCAGCTTCCCGATCAGGGCCTGGGCATCCGGGCGCACCTCGTCCGAGAGCACGAAGGCGGCGAGCACTTCCCTTCCCGCCACCAGCCACACGATGCTCGACCCCGGCGGCGCGCAATCGCTCGGCAACGCGGGCGACATCCCGCCCTCCAACACCGCCGCGTTCCCCAGACGATAGAGCGTGCCCGCGACGAGGCCACTCACCCCCTCGCCCGGGATGTTGCGCGCATCCTCGACCGGGAGCCGGGATTGCCCGTCGAGATCCTTGAGGAAGGCGCGAGCGAGCGGATGCTCGGACGCCTGCTCAAGGGCACCCGCGATCCGCAGGCATTGCCCCGCGTCCAGGCGCCCCAGGGGAATGGTCGCCTGCAGGCTCGGCCGGCCATAGGTCAGCGTCCCGGTCTTGTCGAAGACCACGTGATTGACCCGCGAAAGCGTCTCGAGCGCGTGCCCCTTGGTCAGCAGCACCCCCCTGCGCAACAGGAAGGACCCGCCGGCCGCCAGTGCGGCCGGCGCCGCCAGCGAAAGCGCGCAGGGACAGGTGACGACGAGCACGGCCAGGGTGATCGGGAACATCTTGGCGGGATCGAGGAGCCACCACGCGATCGCCGTCGCCGCCACGATCACGAGCAAACCGGCCGTAAAATAGCCGGCGACGCGGTCGGCCAATTCCGCGACGCGGGGCTTCTCCGCCTGCGCACGGTCCAGCATCCGGACGATGCCCGCCAGCACCGTGTGCTCGCCCGCGCCGTCCACGCGCATGAGCAAGGGGCCGTCCTGATTGATGGCGCCCGCGATCACCTTGTCGCCCGGCACCTTGGCGACAGGCCGACTCTCGCCGGTCAGCAACGATTCGTCGGCGTTGCTTTTCCCTTCCAGGACGACCCCATCCACGGCAATCGTTTCGCCCGGCTTGGCGAGAATCGTGTCTCCGGCAACCAGATCGGCCACCGGCACCACGGTCTGCTCCCCGTGGACCACCCGCGTGGCCAGCGCGGGGGCAAGACGCAGCAGGTTCTCGGCCGCGTCCAGCGAACGCTCGTTCGCCCCCCGTTCCAGGAACCGGGTCGAGAGCAGGAACAACACGAACATCGTGACCGTGTCGTAATAGACGGTGCCGCCCCCCCGGATCGTCCACCAAGCGCTGCCAAGGAAGCCTGCAATCAGGGCCACCACCACCGGAACATCCATGTTGAGCCGCTGGGCGCGAAGGGCGCTCCATGCGCCCGAATAGAACGGGACCGCCGAATAGAGCATGACGGGAAGGGTAAGGCCGAAACTCACCCAGCGCAGCAAATCGCGCGTCGAGCGCTCCATGCCGTGGATGGCGCCGGAATATAGGGCCACGGCCATCATCATGACCTGCACCGCGCACAGACCCGCCACGGCCAGACGGCGAAGATCGAGCCGGCGCGCCTTGCGGCGCAACTCCTCGGAGGTCTGCGCGCTGTACGGATGCGCCTTATACCCCAGCAGCCGGATTTCGGCGAGAATCCGGCTCAGCTTGATGGCCGCGTCGTCCCAGCGGACCCGAGCGCGGTGGGTGCCGTAGTTGACCTGCACGGACTGGACGCCCGGCAACTGCATCAAGTGCCGCTCGTTGAGCCAGATACAGGCCGCGCAGGTGATGCCTTCAAGGATCAGGACCGCCTCGCGAACCGGTCCTTCCGGTTCCGCCAGATCCACGACGAACGATTTCTGGATCTCGGGATGGTCGTACAGCGCGAGGTCGCGCAACGCCTCGGGAATCACCTCTTGCGGTCCCGAGGGCAGTGCCGTGCGATGCCGGTAATAGTCGGCCAGGCCATTGTCGACAATGGCGCTGGCGACCGCCCGGCAGCCATGGCAACACATCGGCTCGGACCGGCCATTCACGACCACGGCAAGCGTCAGTTCTGGCGGAACCGGCTGACCGCAGTGAAAGCATGCGACTTCCGGAGCATTCATCAGATTGCGCGTGGAACCTCCCCGCTGCCCTGAAGGGATTCCCTTCGGGCACACGGGAGGAGGCAGGGCATCGACCGCGCGGCGGTCGATGCCCTTGGCCCGAGCCTGCTCACGCTCTCCTTTCCTGGTTGGCCTATGGTAAGTGCCGGTCTTTCCCGGCTGCCGGCGAATGACGCCGCACCCGTCCGGCGAGGACATCCTGCGCCCGGCGCAGACCTTCGACGCCAGGTCGAGCGGGACGCAAGGCGCGCCCGCTCTTACAGGGCAGCGAGCGCGTCCGCAGGAAAGCCGTTCAAGAAGGGCCTGGAAAGCGCCGCGTCCGATCGGCCCGGCCTTCGGTTTTCCTCGGACTCCCCGCTCCAGCGCGGGGCCGTCGACATCCGCTAGTCTTGGCTGGGCGTTCCGCCACCGATCGCGAAGCCGGGCACGTCCACCGGCTGCTCGGCGCTGTAATGGTCTCCCCGATAGCGAACATCGAGCCGCGCCACCCACAGGCCGGGCGCCTCGAGCTCGACCTGCGCGGCATAATCCCCATGCGCCAGTCCGCGCAGCTGGATCTTATTCCCGGAGGCCGGCGCCGTGGCCCCAGGGCGCAAGAAGCTCAGCCACACCTGTGCGCCGTTGATGCCATCGCCGGCCTTGTCGCGCACGCTCACCTGGAGCGGCGCCGGGAAGTTCTGCCGCATCAACTCGAGCCCGTGCAAATCCACGGACCAGCCCAGCTTGCGCTGCGCCGCCATTTGGCTCAAGTGATCCCGATCCGCTTCCGCGGCTTCCTCCCCGTGCGCCACGACGCCGGAAAATCCGCTGTAGACGGGAACCGTCTTGGCGTTCGGCAAGACCCGCGCCGCCAGCCATGGCGGAATCCCGGACGTCGCGGTGTGCAGGAGGAACGCCTGGATGACGATCAGCGTGACGAAGAACCCGATGATGATCTTGGGCATCAGGTGCACGGGCTCATTGCGGTTCCCGCGCACGGCGTGCATGAGCGTCAGCGCCGCCGCAACCGCCGAGAAGGCGGCCACGTGGATGCCCATGATATCGGCCCCTTGCCAGTGCTCGCTGGAATAGGCAATGTAGGCCAGAAGCGGCAGGAGCCCGCTCAGCACGCCGCCCCAGTAGTTGGGCATCCTGAACGCGCGAAAGACGAAGAACAGGAGCGCGACGACGACGATGCCCCCGAATAGCGTATCAACTACGGTCATGGCCTAATCCCTCTCACCAAAATAGTGGGCATGCTGTTCAATGGAACCGCCGTGCGGGCCCTTCTGGGTCACCACGAAGTGAATCTCATGGGTCTCCTCGGCAAGCTCATGCGGCAGCTCCACGCCGACCTGCACCATGAGCGACTGGCCGCTTGGCACGGTAAGCTCCGGAATCTCCCCGAGATGGAGGCTTCCGGGGGGAAGGCCCTCGACGCTGAACGTGTAAGTCTTCGCCGTGGCGGTCTTGTTGGTCACGCGGATCTGGTACCGGTCGCGAATATCGCCGTTCGGCATCACGTCGAACAAGGGGGCACGGATCTCCTCGACGCTCACCACGAAACGCGAGCGCGTGGCGAGCTTGTAGATGAGCAGGCTCGTCATGATGGCGATCGCGGCGCCATAACCGATCGTCCGCACGCGCCGCCAGGACAGGTGGGGCTTGTCGGGCCGATCCGACTCGATGTCGATTTCCGAGTCGTAGCGAACCAGGCCTCGCGGAAAGCCGACGGAATCCATGATGGTGTTGCAGGCGTCGATGCACAGGCCGCACGAGATGCAGGAATACTGGAGGCCCTGGCGAATGTCGATGCCCACCGGGCACACCTGCACGCACAGCCCGCAGTCCACGCAATCGCCGTATCCCAGCGCCGTGCGTTCCTCGCGCGTCTTGAGGCCGGCATGCGGCACCGCCCGCCCGTTCGCACCCTCCCCCCGGTGGATGTCGTAGGAGACGACCAGTGTCTCGGGCTCATACATGACGCCCTGGAAGCGCGCATAGGGACACATGTACATGCACACCTGCTCGCGTGCGAGCCCCGCCGCCACATAAGTCGTCGCCGTCAGGATGGCGACCGTGGCATAGGCCACGCCGGCCGCGTGTCCCGTCACGAACGCGAGGAAAAGGTGCGGCGCATAGGCGTAATAGGCGATGAACGTAAAACCGGTCCAGAACGCGACCAGCAGCCACAGGCCGTGGGTCAGGGCCATCTTGACGATCTTCTCGCCATTCCACGGCTGCTTGTACAGCCGGATGCGCGCCGGCCGCTCCCCTTGCACCCACTTCTCGATGAAAATGAAGAAGTCGGTCCATAGGGTCTGAAAGCAGAAGTACCCGCAAAAAGCCCGCCCCACAAGCCCGGTCACGAAAAACAGCAGGACCGCCGCGATGAAAAGGAGGAGCGACAGGGTGATCAGATCCTGCGGGTAGATCGTCAGATTGAACAGGAAGAATTCGCGGTGGGGCAGGTCGAACAGCACCGCTTGGCTGGGCGCCCCCTCGCGCGACCACGGCAGCCAGGGAAGCCCGAAAAACACCGCATAGGCCAACGCCAGCATGCTGGTCTTGAACGTGCGGAATTTGCCCTTGATCGATCGCGGAAAGATCGGGATGCGCTTCTGATACAGACCGCGCTGTTCTTCAATGCCAGCTTCCACTTTGCCTAATGCTCCAAGACGCGGCCGAATACCCCCGGATACCGGCCTACCCAGTTCCCCGAAAACAAGACGACCCCGTCCGGGCAGACGGGGTCGCTTTTCTTATAGTGTTTGGCGGACGCGCTTCGCGTCCGGATTCCTGCCGTTCAAGGCTTATTGTCCGCCGCCCAGCTCATGCACGTAGGCGGTAAGCACCTTGATCTGCACCGGCGTGAGGCGATCCTTCCAGGTCGGCATCACGCCCTTGTACACCCCGCCCTCGATCGTGTGCGCCACCGCCG
>JAJYKK010000083.1 GCA_021788645.1 Pseudomonadota bacterium | reverse complement strand
CGATCGGGGGAAATGCTGAAAACGTCATCGCCGCCCTTGACGGTCAGGATGTCACGGATAATCATCAAACGAGCCCTCACTTATGATTTTCACCACCCCCGAAGGGCCGGCTAGGCCGGATACTCATGATCCCTGAGAACCATGAAGCGCTCTGTTCGCGCCTGAAAGGCCCTATTTTGGCGCCGATATCCGAAATTTCATTTTAGAGGTTCTCTTCTGGCGTTTCAATCTTTCGTTGACCGTCCGCTGTCTGCGCGCAATTCGGGGCCGGCAGCGGCATCCAAGCCCGACCCCCATCGGCCCGTCCGACGCCTTCCACGCGTTGCGCCGCGCGTTCGCGGCTACTTGAAGCGGGCAAGATCAGGCGCCGTCACGGGCTGTGCCGGCAATCCGGTGATGCCGGGAATTTGCGACAGCCGCGGCATGCCGCCCAGCACCTTCACCTTTCCGCTCTTCTGGTCCCGCCATACCAGCGTAGGCGTGCCTTGGGAGCCGAATGCCGCCATCAGCCGCCCATTGGCCTCAATCGCGGCCACGCTGCCGGGCGCCGGTTTCGCGGAGGGCGCGAGCCCGCCTTCTTCGGCGGCCACGTTGAAGTGCGTTTCGTCCTGGTCCAAAGCCGCTTCGCCGTTCCTGGCTTCCAGGATAGCGGCCGCCCGCCCCAGCGAGGTCGGCTTGAGGAAGGCGACCGGCACCCAGCGGACTTGCAGGCCCGCCTTTTCGTAAGGTTTGAGCGCCTGCCAGGTGTAATGGCAGAAAATGCAATTGGGGTCGAAGAAGACATAGACGATCGCCCGCGGATGGGCCACTTGACCCGCCACCACGTAACGGCTGCGCGCGAGGCGCGCAAACAATGGCGCATAAGCCGGCTTGGGGATGTATTGGTCGGCGTATGCCGCCGTCAGGTTGCGCCCGCCGGCGTCGACGAGCACCCCATCGACGATCAGGGTCTTGCCATCGCTTGTGGAGAAGACGAGCTGGTAATGCCCGGCATGCTCGGTGACCCAGCCCGTGAGACCGGACGCGGCCGGAAAGTGCCTCACCACCTTGACCCCCGCCCTCTGGGCGGCTTGCAGCTGCGGCGGAAGCGCTTCGGCCCTGGCCATGCATGACGCGAGAAGACAGCAGGCCGCCAGCAAGCGCCCGCCCAACGGGTTCGACCATCGCATAGATAAACTTCCTTTCATTGACAATGCCGCCCGGGGGCATTCCCGGGTCAAGCCAGTCCCGAGGCCCGTTCGGTGAAACAGTCCTCCAGGGATTGCGCCCATTCGGGCAGTCGCACCCCGAACACCCGATCGAGCTTCTCCTGCGACAGCACCGAATAGGCAGGCCGCGCCGCAGGCAACGGATATTCGGAGGTCGGGATGGGCGACACTCGTGGACGGGGCGCGCCAGGGGACGCCCCAGCACGCTCCACGATCGATGCGGCGAAATCCGCCCACGAAGTCTGCCCTCCGGCAGCGAGATTGTACAGGCCGCCGACCTCCGCCATGTCCCGGCCGATTCTTCGCGCGCCGAAGCGGCATTGCGCGAGGACCGCCGCCGTGGCCTCGGCGATCATCCGGCTCCAGGTCGGAGCCCCCAGCTGATCATCGACAACCTTGAGTTCCGGGCGCTCGCGCGCGAGGCGCAGGATCGTGAGCAAGAAGTTGCGGCCACGATTGCCGTAGACCCAACTCGTCCTGAAAATCAAATGGTCCGCGCCGGACGCCTCGATGGCGCGATCCCCTTCGAGCTTCGTGCGCCCATAGACGCCAAGCGGGTTCGGCACGTCCTCCTCGACGTACGGACGCCTCGCCCTGCCATCGAAGACGTAGTCGGTGGAAAAATGCACGAGCACCGCCTGCGCGCGCACGGCCGCCTCCGCCAGGATAGCGGGCGCTTCGGCATTGATCGCGCGTGCCACCTCGGGCTCTTGCTCCGCCCGATCGACGGCGGTGAAGGCGGCCGCGTTCACGATGAGATCGTAGCGCTCGGCGCGCACGCATGCGCGCAGGGCATCGGCGTTTGCCAGATCGACATCCCGCCGGTCCAACGCGGTGAGCAAGCCGAGCGGGCTGAGCGTGCGCCGCAGCTCGAAGCCCACTTGCCCGCCCGCCCCGATCAGGAGAATCCGGGTCACGCGAACACCTCCGCCTCGCGCAGCCATTTGCCGGCCTGATCCTTGGCCGACAGAATGGGCTCGCCCTCGAGTGGCCAGGCAATGGCAAGCTGCGGGTCGTCGAAGCGGATCGTGCGCTCCTGCTCAGGCGCATAGAAGTCGGTCGTCTTGTACAGGAACTCCGCATACGGCGAGAGCACCAGGAAGCCATGGGCGAAACCTTCCGGAATCCAGGCCATGCGCTTGTTCTCGGCCGACAGCCGGAACGCCGTATACTGCCCGAAGGTCGGCGAACGGCGGCGCAGGTCGACCGCCACGTCGAAGACCTCCCCTGCCACGCAGCGCACGAGCTTGCCTTGCGGCAGCCCGATCTGATAATGGAGCCCGCGCAGCACGCCTTGCGCCGAACGAGAGTGGTTATCCTGCACGAAGACATCCTCGATCCCATACTCCGCCATCACGCGCCGGTTGTAGCTCTCGAAAAAGAAACCGCGCGCATCGCCGAATACCCGGGGCTCGAACACGAGGACGTCCGGAAGATCAGTGTGCACGAGCCGCATAGCCCTCCCCCATGCTCAAAATATCCGCTCCGTCAGAAGTCCGCGCAGGTACCGCCCATAGCTGTTCTTATCGCCCAACGCCGCCGCCAGACGGGCAAGGTCGTCGGCGGAGATATACCCCATATGGAACGCGATCTCTTCCGGACAGGCCACTTTGAGGCCTTGCCGCTTCTCCAGGGTCTCAATGAACAGCGAGGCTTCCAGGAGCGATTCGTGGGTGCCGGTATCGAGCCATGCCATGCCGCGTCCCATGACGTGAACGTCGAGGGCGCCTGCGCGCAGATACGCCAGGTTGACGTCGGTGATCTCCAGTTCGCCGCGCCGCGACGGCGTGAGTCCGGCGGCGATGTCCAGCACCTTGTTGTCATAAAAATAGAGCCCCGTCACGGCATAGCGCGACTTGGGATTGGCCGGCTTTTCCTCCAGGCTGACGGCCCGCCCTGAATCGTCGAACTCGACCACCCCATAGCGCTCCGGATCCTGGACGGGGTACGCGAACACCGTCGCCCCGGTCTCCTTCTTGCCGGCAGCGGCCAGATCATGGGACAGCTCGTGCCCATAGAAAATATTGTCGCCCAGCACCAGGGCGCAGGGCCGGGCACCCACGAACTGACGACCGATGATGAACGCCTGCGCGAGCCCCTCGGGCTTGGGCTGGACGGCATAGGAGAGGCTGACGCCCCAGCGCGAGCCGTCCCCCAGCAGCCGTGCGAAACGGGGGGTATCCTCCGGCGTCGAGATCACCAGGATGTCGCGAATGCCCGCGAGCAGGAGGGTCGACAGCGGATAATAGATCATCGGCTTGTCGTAAACCGGCAGGAGCTGCTTGGAAACCGCCTGCGTCACGGGATACAGGCGCGTGCCCGCCCCTCCCGCGAGGATGATGCCCTTGCGCATTGACTATCGCCTCCCTCAGGCGCTATCTCAGGTAGCCCAGTTGTTCGAGTTTCAGCAGGATGCGCGCGACCGCCTCTTCGACCCCCAGGACGCTCGTATCGAGCGCCAATTCCGGCGTCTCGGGCACTTCATAGGGGTCGCTCACCCCGGTGAACTCCTTCAGGAGCCCCTGCCGCGCCTTGGCATAGAGCCCTTTTCGGTCACGCGTCTCGCACACCTCGAGAGGCGTGCACACGTGGATCTCGACGAAGCCGCCGTGGGCTTCCACCATGTCACGGACCGCCCGGCGCACGCTGGCGTAGGGCGCAATCGGCGCGCAGATCGCGACCCCGCGGTTCTTGGTGATTTCCGCGGCGACGAAGCCGATGCGGCGCACATTGAGGTTCCGGTGCTCCTTGGAGAAGCCCAGTTCGCTCGACAGATGCTTACGCACCACGTCGCCATCGAGGAGCGTGACGCAACGCCCCCCCAGCTGCAGCAGGCGCGTCGTCAGCACCCGTGCCAGCGTCGACTTCCCCGCCCCGGACAGTCCCGTAAAGAAAAGGGTGAATCCCTGCCGGTGACGGGGCGGGTGCGCCTGCTGCAGGAGCGCGACCACTTCGGGATAGGAAAACCAGTCTGGAATGCTCAAGCCATCGGACAGCCGCCGCGACAGCTCCTGCGGCGACAGCGTCAAGGTCCGCGTACCGCTGGGCACCTGGGCGGCCGGCATGTACTGGGCGCGGTCCTCAACATAGACCATGGGCGGGAAGACGATGAGCTCGACCCCGACCGCCGCCTGCGCACGCCCGATCCACTCGCATGTCCTTGCCGCCTCGGAGCCCGCGTCGGCCATCCCCTCCACAATCAGCTGGCTGCAGCCGTAGTTGCGGCTCACGATGGCGCGCGCCCAGATCTCCCGCAGCCCCGCCCCGCGCGCATGCAACGGCGCCACGGCGAGCAGCGTGGTGGCGGCCGGATAGCGTGCCTCGACCGCCTGGAGCGACCTGATCAGTGCGAAATAGGCGGCGCGATCGCCCGAGGCGTCTTCGGAGGCCGCGTGGATCAGCAGGTGGGCATCGCGCGTCAGCGCCGCATTCAGCGTAAACTCAACATGGGCGCGATGCATGGGCCGATCCGGTTGAAACGCAATCACCCGGCGCCATCCGGCGCGTGCAAAGCGGGCCCGCATTTCCGCGGGCGACAGCCGAAGGGCCGTGTAATCGTGGTGCCCGTCCAGCGAGGTCCCCGTCACCCGGCCTCCGACATACCAGGGCCCTTGTGCCTCGAGAAAAGCGCGCATGCGCGCGCCCCCTTCTTCGCCCGATCCGAACACGAGGCGCGCCTCGCGGGCCAAATCCGGCTGCCACAGCTCGTCCACCTGAAGCGCCGCCACCATCAGCCCCTCAGGATCGCGCAACGCCAAGCAGTCGCCGACACGAAGCCCGCTCGCCAGCGCGTCGGACACGTCCAGCACCACGGGCAACGGCCAGAATTGCCCGTCGGCAAGGCGCGCATGGGCCAGAACACCCTCGTAATCGGCACGGCCCATGAAACCCTGGAGGGGTGAATAGCCGCCGTTGAGCAGGAGTTCAAGATCGCACAACTGGCGCGCGTTCAGGTCGACGACGGGGAATCGGACCGCCTCGCGCTTCAAGGCATCCAGGGTGGCGGGATCGGCCATCCGATCGACGAGCAAGCCACCGTAAGGGGCAATCAAGGGATTCATGAACAGAATTCCTGAAGGAGGAGAAGTCGCTCACGCCCCATAATGCGCCGCCACCCATTTCACATATTCGCCGCTCGTCACGCTTTCGATCCAGGCCGGATGGTCGAGATACCATGCCACGGTCCTGCGGATGCCGCTCTCAAAACTCTCCGCGGGCCGGAACCCCAGCTCTCGTTCGATCTTGTCGGCATCGATGGCATAGCGCCGGTCGTGCCCGGCCCGGTCTTCCACGAACTGGATGAGCGAGGCGTAGGAACGGCCGGCGGCAAGAGGGCGCGCCTCATCGAGCAGGGCGCACACGGTCTTGACGACCTCGAGGTTGGTCATTTCGTTGCGCCCGCCGATGTTGTACGTTTCCCCGACACGCCCCTGCCCAAGCACCTGCCGGATTGCGGTGCAATGGTCATCGACGTAAAGCCAGTCGCGCACGTTCAGGCCATCGCCATAGACCGGCAACGCTTGACCGCGAAGGGCGTTGAGGATCATCAACGGGATGAGCTTTTCCGGGAATTGGAAGGGGCCGTAATTGTTGGAGCAATTGGTCGTCAGTGCGGGAAGCCCGTACGTGTGATGGTATGCCCGCACCAAGTGGTCGGAAGCCGCCTTGGAGGCCGAATAAGGGCTGTTCGGCGCATAAGGCGTCGTCTCCGTGAAGGCGGGATCCTGCGCGCCCAGGGAGCCGTAGACCTCGTCGGTGGATACGTGGAGGAAGCGAAAGCCGGCGCGCGCCGGGCCGCTCAGGCCCGCGTGGTAGAGCCGTGCCTCCTCCAGCAGATGGAAGGTCCCCACGACATTGGTCTGGATGAAATCTTCCGGGCCGCGGATGGAGCGGTCGACATGGCTTTCCGCGGCAAAATTGACGATGGCCCAAGGCCGATGCGCGTCCAGCAGGCGGGCAACCAAGGTCCGGTCGCCGATATCGCCACGCACGAAGAGGTGCCGGGGGTCTGCCTCAAGGCTCGCTAGATTGTGCAGGTTTCCGGCATACGTGAGTTTGTCCAGGTTGACGACGGGGGTCCCCTCCGTGGCCAGCCACTGCAAGACGAAATTCGATCCAATGAAGCCCGCGCCGCCCGTCACCAGTATCACCGACCCACCCCCGCCGCCACCATTCGTTCTATTGATAATGCGCCCATTCATCGCCTCCAGGCGCTTCGCGCCCCGACCGGCCGCGAGGACCAGCGGCACGGTGCGGGCCACGTCCGTCACCGCGCCAGCGATTGGCGCGGCCCCCGCATGGTAACTGGCGGCGACCGGAACGGGCAAGCGGGCGACCTCGATCCGCACCGCCGCGCACACGGCGCCATGCGAAGGCCCGCCCGCCCGAGGCTTCGAAGCCCCAGTTTGCCGGGTGGACGCGAAGCCCGGCGGGGTCATCTTCCAGGGGCGGTCCCAACGATCTTCTGTGGGGCGCGTGCCGCCCGCGGGGTGCGCCGCTTGGCCCAAATGGACGCGGCCTCGCGCCGGCGCGATCTCCCGGCCCTCCCTGCGCGGTGCCGTCAGGGGATCCGGCGGATCATGCCTGACTCATTAGGCGGGAATCGCGGCGGCATAGTCCCCGGCACAGGGCCTTTTCCGGTACCGCATCGTATCCACCTTCCCCCGCGCCGCGGCCTTGCCTATCCGCACGGGTGCAACTCGATATGCAATCGCCGATCCTCGGCATAGGCCAATTCGACGCTCGAAGGCTTCTGCCCGGCCATCGCGCTGAGCAACGGGAGCGCGCGCGCGGCGGAGACGCCCACGCGCAACGCTTCGAGGTCGGGCACGCTCATTGGCGTGGCCGCGGGCGATCCCTCGCACAATGACGCCTCGAGCCGCCAGCGGCTCATGCGCGTTGGCGCCGGACGCAGCACCAAGGCGACGCCAAAAGCCGCGAGCGTCGGGCAGGCGGATGCGAGCGGCGGCGGACCCGGCACATCATACACCGCCAGCATCACGGACAGTCCCTCCGCCAGCACCTGCATGACGCCCTCCAGCAACGCGGCGGCGAACGTGTCGTCCTGGGCCGCCACGCTGGTCGAGGCCAAGCCCGCTTTCATGGCAATGCTCCAGTAACCGGCTGGCGCGTTGTGGACGGAGTTGTGGAAACGTGTGGGGGAAACGTCGCGTTCGGGCTGCGCCAAGGCCTCACAAATCTGATGCACCGTGTGCAGGTCGCCGTTGGCCGAACCGAACACGACGCCCAGCTCCTCCGGATTGGCCTGCGCATGGGCGGCCGCCTGGGCGGCCAAGTCGACCGCGAACTTGATGGGGAGACTCGCGCGGCGGCGCTCTCCCGCAGGGAGCTGAGAGGCGGCTGGCATCACCGTCGGGGCCGCTGCGTACGGCATGTGGCCGGAGAGTATCGGCCACGCGCTTTCCCAGTCCGGCAGCCCCGGACCGCTCACGGCAACGCCATCGACGAACACGCGCATCACGAAGCCCTGCCCAGCACAAGAGCGCAATTGTTCCCGCCGAAGCCGAAGGAGTTGCTGACGACGCGCGAGACCGGCGCATGACGCGGTTCGAGCAGGACGCGACCCTGAATCCCCGGGTCCAGCGTCTCGGTATTGAGGCTTTGCGGAAGAAAGCCGTCGACGACGCACAGGCAGCCGATGATCGCTTCGGTGATGCCGGCGGCCCCCAGGGTATGTCCGGTCCATCCCTTGGTGGAGCTGCAGGGCGTCGCATGGCCGAAGACCCGTGTCACGGCCCGGTCTTCCGCGCTGTCGTTGGCCGGCGTCGCCGTGCCATGCAGGTTGACGTAGTCGATAGCGTCCGGCGCAACGTCTGCGCGCTCAAGCGCCGCCCGTATGGCCGCTTCGGCACCCACGCCTTCCGGCTGGGGCGAGGACATGTGGTACGCATCGGAGCTCTCGCCATAGCCCAGCAAGGCCACCGGCGCCTGCCCCCCGCCGACTTGGCGGCGTTCCAGGAGCGCAAAGCCCGCCCCTTCGCCGATTGAAATCCCGTCGCGCGTCGCGTCCGCGGGTCGGCAAGGCCGCGGGGACACGAGCTCCAGGGAAGCAAATCCATGCAAGGTTGTGCCGCATAGGCTGTCGACCCCGCCGACGACGGCGCAATCGCAAATCCCCGCCGCCATCATCCGGTAAGCACTGGCAAAGGCCTTGGCGCTCGACGAGCACGCCGTGGAAATGGCCAGCGCGGGACCCTGCAAGCCCAGGTAGGCACGCACGAATGCGGCGCTCGAATAGGTATCATGCGTATGCCGGTAGCGAAAGGTCGGCGGGAGTTGTCCGCCATGGCCATCACGGGTCCGATAGGCGAGTTCGGTCTCGAGGATGCCCGAAGTGCTCGTGCCGACGACCACGGCAATCCGGTCGGCGCGATAGCGGGCTCGGGCATCACGCACCGCGCGCGCGAAACCGTCCTGGCTGAGGGCCCACTGCGCCAGCCGATTGTTGCGGCAGTCGAAGGCGGCGAGAGGCTGGGCGATCCCGACCTCTTCGAGACCATCGACGCGCCCGATGAACGTGTCGAGCGCGACGTCCATGAAGTCACACGGGCGCAATCCGGAGGTACCTTGGTGCAGCGCCTGCCGGGTCGCGGCAATGCCTGGGCCAAGACAGTTCGTCAACGTATAGTGGGTCAGTACCAGCGGTTCCATGATGGCGTGAAGATACCGCGGAAAAGGGGGAACTCGCTAGGGCACCGTTGCCGCCCAAGCCGCGGCGACGGGAATGACGACGCGCCACCCGTGCCAGGCACCCGGCCGAGGGCATGCGCGGCGAACGCGCTCACAAGGACACTGAACCTCCCCATGGCTAAAGCCAAGGTGTTCTAAAGGCATGCATGCGAGGGGCATCCGGGCTCTCGGGGTTTATCCCTACAGCATCCCGGTGGAGGCCTCGCACAAACCTTTTCTTACGCGCGATCGACTCTGACGGTATAGCCACCGTGGAGTTGCCCTTGGGCAATCCGCTTGTCGATTGGTGATGCCGGCACGCTCCCGCGCGTTCTAGTAGCGGTTCCGCAACCGCCCAGCCCTCTTCGAGCCGGGACGAACTGTGCCCGTCTGCCGTGTCGTGCTTCGCCAGGAAGGCGCTATGGCAATCCCGCTGCGCGATGACGTCGTCCCCACCGAGGCGGTGCCAACGCTGCGACAGCGGCTTCTTGGCGTAGGTACCAGACACATGGTCGTACGGGCTCATACGCAGGCGTCGGGTGTTCAATTCCACGAGCTTCCCGCCGGCGCTCTCAGCCTTGCGAGACAGCAGTTCGATGAACATCCCCGGCGCACGAACCTTGACGCGCCGGCCGTAGTTCTTCTGGAGCGCCTTATAGGACAGTGCTTCGGTCTGGATCAGATTGCCCAGCCCGAGGATCTGGTTGGCGAGCGCGCCGTGTTCCTTCTTGCGGGTGGCCCTACGGCTGCGATCCAGCGC
>JAJYKK010000082.1 GCA_021788645.1 Pseudomonadota bacterium | reverse complement strand
GGTGCGCATGCGCGAGACGTTGCGCTTCGCTGGCAAGATCATGTCGGCCACGCTCTCCCGCGTGGCCGACCGCTGGTACGTCAGCATCGCCGTGGACACGCCCACCAGTTCTCACCTGCCCAAAGCCGAAAACCAAGGCGCGGTCGGTGTCGATCTGGGTGTGTCGGCATTGGCGACGCTCTCGACGGGAGAACCCCCGATTCCCGGTCCGAAAGCCCACAAGGCGCTGCTGGACCGCCTGCGGCGACTCTCCCGGAGCCTGTCGCGCAAGACCAAGGGATCGGCCAACCGCCGCAAGGCCAAGGCCACACTGGCGAAGCTGCATGCTCGCATCGCCAATGTCCGAGCGGATTTCGTGCACAAGCTCACGACGGACCTCACGCGCCGGTTCCACACTATCGGCATCGAGGACCTGAACGTGCGCGGCATGATGGCGAACCGGCATCTGGCCCGCGCCATTGCCGACATGAGCTTCTTCGAGTTCCGGCGGCAGTTGGAATACAAGGCGGCGATGCGCGGCGGTCAGGTCGTGGTGGCGGATCGTTTCTTCGCCAGCAGCCAGACGTGCTCGGCCTGCAGGCACAAGCTCGACGATCTGCCGCTGTCGGCGCGTGCGTGGACGTGTCCGGCCTGTGGCGCGATCCACGACCGCGACGTGAACGCGGCAGTAAATCTGAAGAACATGGCCGTGAGTTCCACGGTGTCAGCCTGTGGAGAAGAAGGCTCTGGCCTTCGTCGCAAGACGAAGGCGAAACCGGCCTCGATGAAGCAGGAAGTCCGCCTTGTTCCTGTTTAAACAGGAATGAGCAAGTCTGATGGAACGGTTCCGTATGGACGGCCTTGCGACGCGTCGGTGCCGGGCAGACGATCAGCTACGGCGAACTGGCCGCCCGTGTCGGCCGCCCGGCGGCGGCACGCGCCGTCGGCCTTGCGAACGCCACCAACCCGATTGCGCTGATCGTGCCGTGTCACCGCGTGATCGGCGCCGATGGTTCCTTGACGGGGTATGGGGGGGCCCGGAACGCAAGCGGTGGCTCTTGGCCCATGAACGCAGCCATTGCTGAGGCACCGGCGTGCCCCATTCTGGGGATCACCGATGGGCAACGCGATAGCGGTTGCGTGCGGCACGGGCAAGGCGGCACCGCCCCGCCCACCCCCCGCCCAGGCCCGTTGGCGCGGGGCGCTTACCTGCGGGCGCCGGCGCGCGCCGCCGCGAGTCTCGCGTCGATCGAATATCGACCGGGGCCGCTCACATAAAGCGCGAGGAGACCGCCGATGATGCTGATGTTCTTGTAGAAATTGATCTCGCCCTCGAAACGGGCCATGCCCGTCATGGTCCAGTAGTGGTGGCCGATCACCGCCGTACCGAAGGTATAGAGCGCGAGCAGCAGCGCCAGCGGCCTCGTATAGAGGCCCAGGACAATGGCGATGCCGACGAAAAATTCCATGACGATGGCGACGAGCGTCGCCAGGTAGGGCATGGGAGCACCGACTTGCTCCATATACTGGAGCGTCCCGGAGAAATTCGTCAACTTCTCCCAACCAAAGATCAGGAAGAGCAACGCAATGAGGACGCGCGAGGCGGCCAACACTTCGTTGCGGAGGGGGCTTGAATCCAATGCGCTCATGGCGACAACTCCTTTGTCAGATATATTGGGAAGCGGGGCACGCCCGCCCGCTTGGGCGCGAACGCGAATTCCTCAGGGGACCGAGCGCAAGGCCAAGGCGGGCATGTCCGCATGGCGAGCCGCGAACAACGGCGGCTGATCGCAGGTGTCAGTCGGGGGGCTGTGGTCTTCTCACCGCAAGGTCTCCTTGAGGTCGATGGGTCCGGTCAGGGTTCGGCAAAGCGCCCCTCCCGGAAGTCTGTGATTGCCCGCACAATTTCTTCCTGCGAGTTCATCACGAAGGGGCCATAGCGGGCAATCGGCTCATGCAGGGGACGCCCGGCGATGAGCAGTGCGCGGGCCGACGTCTCGGCGCGCACGACGACGCCGTCGCAGCCGGGGTCGTTCGCGAGAATCGCCAGATGCTGCCGGGCCACCGCGCGAGTCCCGATGCTGAGATCGCCGCGGTAGACATAGACGAAGGCATTGGACTGCGCGGGCAGCGCCTGCGCAAAGCGTGCGCCCGCAGGCAAATGCACGTCGAGGTAGAGCGGGTCGGTCGTGGGCCGCCGAAGGGCGCCGGTCACCTCATGACTCGATCCCGCGATGACGCGCACCGTGACACCCTCCGGCGTGACGAACTCCGGAATCTGCCGACGCTGAATGTTGCGGTACCAGGGGGATCGCATCTTGTCCTTGGCGCTCAGGTTGAGCCAGAGCTGAAACCCTTCGAGCCGCCCCTCCTGCTGCTCCGGCATCTCGGAATGGATCACGCCCCGCCCCGCCATCATCCACTGCACCCCCCCGGGTTCCAGGAGTCCGTCGTGCCCTGCGCTGTCTTGGTGGCGCATGCGCCCGGCGAGCATGTAGGTGACCGTCTCGAAGCCGCGGTGCGGATGGTCTGGAAAACCGGCGATGTAATCCTCGGGGTCATCGCTGCCGAAGGCGTCGAGCAGGAGAAACGGGTCGAGCCTTTGCTGCAGATCCTGCGACAGCACGCGGATGAGGTCGACACCGGCGCCGTCCGAGGTGGCGCGGCCGACCACCAGGTCCTCCACCGGGCGCGGGCGGGTAACGTGTTCCCTGGCGCGTGCGGGTGTCATGGCGATCTCCTTAAACGACAATGCCTTGCGCAATCTGGGCGCGGGCGCCGCCCCGTCCATTTTTCTCCCCGTCAAGGCCCATGGCAAGGCCTTCGGGGTCAACGAACTGCACGGCGTCGATGCCGACGAAGGCGAGGGCGGTCTTGAGGTGCGGGGTGATCGTATCGGCGGGGGAATCGCGGTGCCGGCCGCCGCTCGCCTGCGCGACGACCGCCTGCTTGCCCTTCAGCAGGCCTTGCGGCCCGCGTTCGGTGTAGCGGAACGTAACGCCCGCCCGCACGACGGCGTCGATCCAATTCTTGAGCTGCGCAGGAACGCCGAAGTTGCACATGGGCACCCCCAGCACGAGCACGTCCGCCCACTGAATCTCGCCAATGAGCGCATCGTCCAGGGACACGCGCGCCGCCTGCGCGCGCGGCTGCTCGGCGCGCAGCCGCGCGACCACGGCATGGGCGATGCGCGTTGAAGGCGCGTTTTCGCCACGCTGGCGGGAATTGATTTGCAGAATATTCATGGCGCCGCCTCTTCCGCGGGATGCGATGGATATACTCTATCTGTCCCAATGGTAGTCATAAAGATGGTAGGATGGATATGATTGTTCCATCCATGGAATAAATGAGATGAAGCTCGATCCCAATGATCTGCTGCTGTTTGCGCGCGTGGTCGAAGCAGGGCACTTCAGTCGTGCGGCGGAACGCCTGAACCTACCGAAGTCGACGCTGTCGCGGCGAATTTCGGCGCTGGAATCCAGCCTCGGTGAAAGGCTGCTGCTGCGCACGACGCGCAAGCTGGCCGTCACCGATTTTGGCCGGGCGGTGCTCGCCCATGGTCAGCAGGTGGCTGCCGAGGTGGACGCGACGCTTGCGCTCACGCAACATCGGCAGGCCGAACCCAGCGGGCGCTTGCGCATCTCGTTCCCCGGCGACTTCGCGGAGGACGTCCTTGGGCCGCTGCTCACGGACCTCGTGGCGAGATATCCCGCGATCTCCCTGGACATCGACATTTCTCCCCGCCGGGTGGACCTGATCGCAGAGAACTTCGACGTCGCCGTCCGGATCGGCGATCTGCCAGACGACGCATCGCTCGCCGCCCGCAGGATCGCCCAATTGGCCGTGGGGCTTTATGCTTCGCCGGCATACCTCGAGCGGCGCGGCATCCCGCGCGAGCCGGAGGCGTTGATGGCGCACGACACCTTGCACTTGATGGGGCGCGGCGGCGACCCGGTCGCCTGGCGGCTAAGCCAGGGCGCGAGACAGTGGCAGGGCCCCGCACGCGTTCGTGCGGCCGCGAACTCCCCCGGCTTGTTGCGGCGGCTCGCGCTTGCGGGCGCCGGCATCACGGTCCTCGCCGATCCTTACACGGAGCCTCATGTCAGGCGCGGGGACCTGGTTCCCGTGCTCGAGGACTGGCGTCTGCCGGCGATGGCCGCCTGGGCCGTATTCCCCGGGCGGCGCCTGATGCCGGCGCGCACGAGGGTATTCCTCGACGCGCTGGAGAGGCAATTTTCCGAACGGTGCCCGCCCGCGGACTCGGCGCCTCCGCGCTCCCCAGCGCGCGCCTGAGCGGTCTCGGCCGCGCGCCTTCTATGCCGCCGCCGGTCAACCGGCGGGCAGGGCCGTTTGCCCGCAACCCGGACCACGGGCGCCTGCGGCAGCCGCCTTCCGACACCGCGCATCGCCCCTGCTCCGGCCGGTCGGCTCAGGGTTTCGGCCCCGCGTCACCGACGCCATACGCCTTGAGAAACATGCGAACGTTCTGGGCGATGATCTCCCGGTCCTGCTGCGTGGTGGGCTTGCCCAAGCCCAGCAGGGCGCGAATGTCGGCCACCCCGAAAAATAGCGCGAGAAACTGATCGGCGGCGCGTGTCGCGTCGTCGAGCGCGACACTGCCCGCCTTCTGCGCCGCCTCCAGGTAGCGCGCCACCTGGGCGACCAATTGCGCCGGGCCTTGACGGAAGAACGCCCGGCAGGCGGCTTCCTGCTGACCACCGGCCGCATACATGGCGCGGAACGCGCCGATGCCAAGATCGGAGCGCTTCAGGGCCACGAAACGTTCGGCCATGCGCGTCAGCGCCCCGCGCGGATCGTTGGGATCGAGCTCGGCGGGGGACAAATCGGAGAACACCGCCTGGGTGCGGCCCTTGATGCACGCCTCAAAAAGTGCCTCCTTGGTCGGAAAGTAGCGGTAGATCGTCACCTTCGACACCCCGGAAGCCCGCGCGACAGCATCCATGCTGGTGTTGCCGAAGCCCTGGCGCATGAACTGGCTGCTGGCGGCTTCCAGCACGCGCCGCATCCGCTCGGGATCGCGCGGGCGCCCGCGCCGCCCCCTGTCGCCTGCATTATTCATTACTTGCCTGTTCAGTAAACCTATACTAGATTGTGGATACGATACTGTGCAGTATACATGTTCCGATGAACTGGGCAATCCGAGTGAACCCGCCACGACCTTCATCCGACCGGAGGACGCATCATGCTCAGGACGCGAATTCCCCCCCCCGCTCTATGCCCTTCTCGCCGGGATCGCGATGTTTGCGTTGAACCGCTACGCCCCGGGGCCGACGCTCCTCGGCCCGCCCCTGAGGCGCTGGGCATGGCTCATCGCCGCGCTGGGTGCCCTGATGGCCTTATGGGCCGCGGCGACCTTTCGGCAGGCGCACACGACGCTCGATCCCACCGACCCGTCGAAAGCATCCCGGCTGGTCACGAGGGGGCCTTTTTGCTTCTCGCGCAACCCCATGTATCTGGGGCTCCTGCTCGCCCTGTCCGGGTGGGCGGCCTGGCTGGGAAGCCTTTCGCCTTTGGCTGCGCTGCCCGGCTTCGTGATCGTCGTCACCTTCCAGCAAATCGTGCCCGAGGAACGGGCATTGGAAGCGCGGTTCGGCGAGCCCTACGCGCGCTACCGGCAGCGCGTCCGTCGGTGGGTGGGCTGCGTGCGCGCCGCCCGATGAGCCCGCGCGCAGGCCCCGTTTAAACCGTCCTCAAGGCAGAAAAAAACCGATGACGCAAGACCAGAGAGCCCGTGCACCGTTCGGCCTGAGCATCCTGTCGAGCCTTTTCGCCTGGGCCATCGTGGCCTGGTCATATGCCCTCCCGGTGCTGCGAATGCGGGCGCCTTGGGCGCTCGCCGCCGCCTGGGTGTTCAACATCTGGGGCACGATCGATCTGCTGTATGCCTGGCGGCAAGGGGCCGTCGCCTTCCGCGCCTCCGGGTCGGGGCCGCACGCCTTGGGGGCGGCGTTCTACCAAGCCGCGCCTAGTGCGCCATAGCGGCTGCGGCCGTTTGGGCGGAGTAGTTCATATTCCGACCTTTGTCGTGCCCGGGCTTCTGGCCAGCCCCATCCTCCTCTTTTGGCGCCTGCCGCACCTGGCGCCGTGATCCGTGTCCGGGCCCAACCGCCCTTGTGCGCGTCGGCGCGTTCCGACCCTGTCCGAGGCGGACGCCCTATGGCATTCCGGACATCGATACGTTACCATGCAGCATCCGCGGGACGTTGTTTTCAAGGAATTGCAGAACGCGTGCCGCCAGCCTCCCGCGATCGGCGGATTCTTCCCCAGCGGCTACATTGGAAGGGGGCCGTGGCTTTGCTGCGCCGGCGTTCGGCGCCGATGCAGGAAACGCGCCCTCGAGCGCCAAGGCGCACTGCGCCGCATGCCGAGCCTCCCGGCGTCCGGGAGGGCGGATCGCCCGCCATCGTGATCTGACTTTAAAAGGACTTCGTTGCCGCAACCGTGAATTTCGTACAAAAACTGATTGCGCCGATGGCGCGACCCCGCGCCCGGCACGCCGCCGTGGGAGCGGCCCTGGGATTGTTCTTCACAGCCGCCTCGGTGCAGGCGAGCCCGACGCAAGGCAATCGTCTCGAGCGCCTCGCCAGCAGCATACGTGCGCAGGCCCCCAACATCAGCATCAAGGCCATTTCGACCGCCATCATCGCGTACTTGCACGCCAAGCGCCAGCATCTGACCGACAAGCCGCTGGTCACGATCGTCGACTATTCCCTGCCGTCCACGCAAAAGCGCTTAGCGGTCGCCGACGTGCAGACCGGGAAGGTCCTCTTCTATACCTACGTGGCCCACGGCAAAGGCAGCGGCCTTGACTACGCAACCCATTTTTCCAATCAGCCCGGG
This sequence comes from Pseudomonadota bacterium, assembly GCA_021788645.1. Taxonomy (GTDB): domain Bacteria; phylum Pseudomonadota; class Gammaproteobacteria; order Burkholderiales; family JAKAFK01; genus JAKAFK01. The sequence goes on along the minus strand of JAJYKK010000082.1, from coordinate 2,922 downwards.
ACGGACGCGAGCAGCCTCGGCGTGTATTTGACCGGCAGCACCTATTTCGGCAAGCACGGGTATTCGCTGCGGCTCCATGGGCTCGATCCCCAATTCAACGGGGCGGCCTACCGCCGCGACATCGTCATGCACAGCGCCTGGTACGTGAGCAAGACCTTTGCGCAGGATCATGGACGCATGGGCCGCAGCTGGGGGTGCTTCGCCCTCAGCCGCAAGGTGGAGGGCGCCGTCGTGAACCTGATCCAGGGAGGCACCGTGCTGGTCGGGTACTACCCGGATCCCCGCTGGCTCCACTCCTCCGCCTTTCTCGGCGCCCAGCCCAATACCTGACGAGAAGCCACCGCGCGCCCCGCCCGCCGTGCAGAACGCCGCCCAACCGCCGACATGCCCAGCACCCTGACGCCCAAGGAACAGCAAATCGTGCAATTCCATGCCGCCCTGATTCATCGGGTGGTGATGGTGTGCCTCAATCGGGCGCGGCTTCCGCAATTGGAACCGATGCTTGCCCTGGTGACCGAGAATGGCTGGGCAAACCTGGCGGCGGCGATACGCCAGATCGCCAACGGGCAGCGGGATGTGCGCGCGCTCGGCACGCTGGACGAGGAGGACCGTGCCATTGTCGGCGCCATCCTGCGCGGGCTTCAGGATCCCACCACCTTGCCTGATCCGGAGGCGAAGCCCGAGGCCAGCGCGGCGGCCCCGGGCCTTGCCGGCATGATCGATGCGGCGGCGCGCGGGGACGCCAACGCCTTGCATATGCTCGCCCAGATGGCCGAACAGATGGTGCGCGCGGGCGGCGACATGGCCCGGCTGGGCGGCCTCATGCGGCAACTCGTCAATGGCGAAAGGGACGCCGACAAGCTGACCAGGGGCATGGGCGGCCAAGGCCGCGAGCTCGTCTATGCTATCCTGACGGAGTTGGGTCGCCTGGCGAGTCATTGAGCGGCACGTCCGTGCCCGGGGGCCTGGCCCCTTGCTCTCCTGGACACGGGCACCGCGGTGAAGCTCATTGACGGGTCTTACGCACTTTCCCTGCCTGGCCGCTCGATTGGTCCGGGCACGCCGCTGTGGCAGATCGTGCCCACGCATGATGGCCTCGGGCGCCCGCTGGCGGACCTCATGATGCTGATCCCCGGCTTGCGCAGCCGCCCCCCGCACGCCATCGACGCCACCCTTGCCAGTCTCCGGCAGGCGCTTGCACCATACCGCGAAGTCGTCTTCGTCCACCTCGATCTGAAGCTCAATGTGCTGTGGATTTCGCTTACCAGTCGACCCGGGATCGTGCTGGACTTGGCGGCAGCGGTCCGCCGCCGCGTTCCCGAGGCGCTGCTGGTGGCCCACAAGCAGGACTTCGCCGCGCACGCGCCGCGGTAGGCGTGGTGAGCCGGACTTCCTCCTTCCCGTGGCGCCCAACGCGCGCAAAGCACGACGGTCCATTGTCTACACTGAAATATGGGCGCACCGGCGGCGGCATGGCGGGTGCGCCTGTCGGGTGTCGAGGGATGAATACATCAGCGCCCGCCGACCCACCCATCGGCAGCGCATTGGGGATGAAGGAGTCAGACCGTGAAAGACATCAATATCAGCTTGTCGGGGCTCGACCTGAGCTTCCGGATGGCGGGCAAGATCGCCGCCGCAGTCGCGGGAGAGATCGACGGCGCGGAGCCGGTGCTCGTGGCATGGCACGACAAGGACAAGGCGCGGATGTCCCCGACCATCGAAGGCGGCGACATTCATTCGCGGTGGCGCGATTATGGCGAAAGTCACGGCGGGCAGGTGGAGGTGGACGTCAACGGGGACTACGACTTTATTTTTGCCGCGGGCGAAGGGTTTGAGGGTCTCGGACGCAGCCCCTATGTCAATGTCCGTGGGGCGAGCGGAGAAGAATACGTGTGCCAACTGAGCGCCTTGCACGATCCCAAGCACCCGACCGAAGAGGCCTGCGTAAAGCTTGAAGACACCGGCGAGCGCGGAGGCTGAAGCGCGCGGCTCCCCGCGTGATGGACCCGGCGCCGGTCGCGCCTGTCGACGGCTCCCGCCGGCAGTCCGGAACGATGGGCGCATGGGTAATCGCCCGGGCCCTGGATCGGATGATCCGGCCAGCGGTCCGGGTGTCTTCCGCGCGGGGTCACGCGCGATGCAGCGGTTGGCCTTGTCGAGAGGCCTGTATCCGTTCCGGTGTTGACCGCGCCGCGGTCCGCCGCGCGACCTGCCCGGCGTGCACAGCAAATTTGTCGAGGGCCATCGGGGTCTGCTGTCGGAACTCCTGGACGAACTGCACGCGCCCACCGTTGACCGGCAGACGGCGGCGGGGTCGCCCCCTTCGAGCGACGCTACGGATTTCGCGCCAAGCCCGTCCTCGTCCCTTTTCGGCTGCTGGGCAGCAGCGTGCAGGGGCTCACCGACCTGTCGGTGCCCGCCGACGAATTCGGGTGCATCAGCCTACCCGTCCAGCGCGTGTTCATGACCGAGAACGAGATCAACTACCTCGCCTTTCCGCCGGTCGCGGGCAGCATGGTCATCTTTGGCGGGGGCTATGGCTTCGAGGCCTTGGCGCAAGCCGCCTGGCTTCATCATTGCGCCCTTTTTTATTGGGGAGACATCGACACCGACGGCTTCGCCATTCTGGACAGCCTGCGCGGGTATTTGCCGCATGCCCGCTCACTGCTCATGGATCGCGCCACGCTGCTCGCCCATCGGCCGCTCTGGGGGCGGGAGGCTTCGCCCACGCGCCGAGCGCTCAGCCGCTTGCGGCCGGAGGATGTTTTAACTGATGCTTGAATATTGTTCATATCTGTCTTTAATTAGATAAATGGACAATCACTACAACATCAGCGACTTCGCCCGCCGGATAGGTCGATCAGCTTCAACCGTTCGCCGGTGGGAGCGCGACGGGCTGCTTAAAAGCAAGCGTCTGCCTTC
>JAJYKK010000018.1 GCA_021788645.1 Pseudomonadota bacterium | reverse complement strand
TGTTCGTCTATCCTACCCTCGTCGTGGTCATGACTGCCGTGCTGTTTCGCCGCCCGGTCGGCCGGCGCGAGGGGTTGGCGCTTGTGCTGAGCTACGCCGGGATCGCCCTGGTATTCCTGCAGGGCGTGGCGGAAAGACAGCCTGGCATCGCCATGGGTACGGCCTTGGTGTTCGGCAGCGCCTTGGCGTACGCAACGTATCTGGTGGGGAGCGGCGAGATGATCCGGCACCTGGGGGCCGTGCGCTTCACCGCCTATGCCATGACCGCCGCCTGCATGGCCGCAGTTGCGCAGTTCCTGGTAACCCAACCGCTCGGACACCTGGTGCAGCCGGTCCCGGTCTATGCCCTGGCACTTGCCATGGCGTTGCTGTCCACCGTCCTGCCGGCGTTTCTGCTCTCCGCGGGGATTCGTCGGGTCGGCGCACGTTCCGCCGCGCTCATCAGCGGCAGCGGACCCGTGTCGACATTGTTTCTGGCCGCCGTATTTCTGAACGAACCGGTGACCACCGTCCAACTGGCGGGGACGGCGCTGGTGATGGTGGGGGTTTTGACGGTAAGTTTGCCGCGGCGACCCGTGGTCGCAGGAGCCACTGCCCGCTGATCGGCCAAACTGGACACTCATCCCTGGGTTCCAGAGCGTCCGCTCATCGCCCGCGAGCCGACACTTGGTAACCTGCCAATCGGTATATGCGACGGTTTATTGCAGGGTTGAAGCTCTTGGGGTGCGCGAGTTGCACCTTCACGGCTTGAGGCTATCATGTAGACATTCGCCATCTCGAATCTGTCGAGGACGCGCTTCTAGGAGGCAACTCGGAATGCGCTCATTGATGCCATATTCTCAATGTCCGTCTTGTACATCCGCATTAAGCCAAGCACCTCGTCAGCAAGGCTCTCAAACGCCGCCGCATCAATGTCGAGGTATTCCCCGTGCGCAATCTTGTTACGCCGTTCGAGCAAAGACTTGTCGAGGAGATTGGCATAAGCAACGTATCGGTCCATTGAAATACCTAGCGAGGTCGCGATGTTCTCGAACACAACGGAGCTCAAATTTGCTTCGGTGTTGACCGCTCCCGACAGCGAAATATTCGCTTGCTTGCCTTTGCTGTTTCGGAAGAAGTCTACGACCTCGATGTTCGCAATTGCTCGCTTTGACTGAACCAGATTCGAAATATGTTTTTTCGCAGCGAACACCACGAAGCAGCTAGCTAGCTCTTCGTAGCGGAGGTGTTTGTTAGCCACGTATTCGAGGTAAGACTCGGACGCGCCTTTCACGAAGCCCTCCCAGTGTGCGTATATGAGAGGCACTCCTGCGCGTAGTAGTGCTGCTTGCGCAAAAGATTTCGATGACTTGGCGTTCGACTTTACGTACGCAATCTCTTTGAGACGCCACGCAAGCGCCTTGTCTAACTCATCCTGCAGGTCTGTAAGGGTCCTGATCTTGCTCACGGTTGGAAGAAGCCCTGAGCCATCGGCAAAAGGTTGGCGAGCCTCGTAGTCCCTCTCACGCCTGCGCCGGAGTATTGAATGAAAATGGGGTTTGCCCAAAGATCACGGCATTTGCCTTCGACAAACGCGAGCCGATCTTGCGCATTCATCCCCTCAATGGCATCAATGTTGCGAGAGACACCGAGGGCAATCACCTCAAAGACGCTCATGAGAAATTTACCCGTGAAAGTCTGCCCGTCCCAGCGCTTGAAAACCTTGTCTCCCAGCAGTGCATCGAGCAGCCCAAACGTGCGATTGAAGATTGCCTGTTCAGCAGCGCGATCAAAAGCGGCATCTTGCGCAAGCTGGATCAATGCCGCATCCAAGTACTCGTGTACGTCTAACCCCTGATGATAGTCAACCTTCCGGAATGCGAAGTACCGTAGCGCCAACTCCACATGACTCTGACGCTCTTTGGCATTCTCCGTCTGATCTATCGTGTGCTCGAATGCGGCGGTTTCAGCCCGTTCCAGCAACCAAGACTGAAAAGCTGGGTTGATCATGAAGCCTACCGAGTTCCGCACCTCCTGCTGTGACAGGTTTATACCACCGGTGTTGAGCCGCTGAAAGAGCTCAAACTTGATCAGAGGGTCGCTCTCTTCCTTCAAGATCTCTACGCGCAATCGAGCTCGCTTTAGCTGAATCTGAAGGGCAGTACCAATGCCGTCGTTTCCATCCGGCATTGAGGGGTCCCATCCCACATTGTTCAAGCTAGGAAGAAAGGAAGTGCCCTCCAAGCGAGACGACGGCAAGATCCCGCCAAGACCATCTTTTAGAACCCCAACGAATTCCAAGAGCGTTGAGACACGTTGAAGACCATCAATGAGTTCCCAGGCTCCATCCGCTCGTTGATAGACAAAAATCGGGGGCAGCGGTAAACCCAACAAAATGGACTCGATCAAGCGTGCCTTACGAGTACTGTCCCACCTGAAAAGACGTTGGTAGGCTGGGCTAATCTGAAGCTCATCATCCCGATACAGATTGACCAACTCTCCGATCGACATTTCATAGCCCTCGGTAACGATTTGCTTTCGCGCCGAAACGATTTCGTCATGCAGAGCCATCTCTTGCCTCCAATCGAGGAATAGTGGCGAAGTCTAGCATACAAGTCAGGCTGTTTTGCTAGGTAGGAAATCCGACCGAAGCGCCATAAGGCACCTATTGGCCGATTGTGTGAATTCGGCATAGCGCCCGTAAGCGGACGGTGGGGAACGTCTCGGATTGCGCAACGACTGCTTTCGGGTCCCCATCCCCAAAGACAGCCGCCGGCCAGAAGCTAACTTTTGATGATAGGCACGATCTGGAACGAGACCCGTGGTTACCGTTCACTTCTCAGCTGCCCGTGGGGAACGTACAATCTATAGACTCCCACAATCCAAACAAGAACACTCGTAAACTGGAACGATAAATGGACAACATCATCCTTTCCGGAATGCTCAGGGATTTCGTGCAACGTCACGAACTCACAGAAGAACCCACGGACCGGCAGTTTGAGAAGTTTGCCAACTACTGCTTACTCAAGACTGATCACTACGACTCTTTCGAATTCGAGAAGGTAGGCACTGGAGACTGCGTGGGCATCGACGGTGTTGCCGTATCAATTGGCGGGGTAATTGTTGATGAACTCGAAGATGCTCAAAGTTTTACGAAGACTCAGTTCGACGCAAAATTTATATTCACTCAGGCGAAGACCGCGTCTAAATTCGACCTCGGGGATTTCCTCAAATTCGTAGCGACGGTGAAGATCTTCTTTGGGAGTGACAAATCAGCGGTCCCGCCGGAGCTATATAAGGCCTTCGAGATCAAAAAGTTGATTTATGAGCGCGCCGCTAAGTTGCGACACCCGCCCACAGTGGAATTGGCCTACGTGTACTCCGGGCGATTTGAACTGCAAGGATCTCAGATCGAAAAGCAAATCGACGCGCAGGCCAAGGCTCTTCGTGACATGCCTTATCTTTTCTCCGACGTGACATGGCATGTACACGATGGCGACGCGATTGCCCGACTTTATCGTGAGACCCAAAATGACATCCAGAAGGAAGTGTCTTTCCAACGACATGTTGCTTTGCCCCCCATTCGCGGTGCACGCGCTGCCTACCTTGGTGTCGTCGGATGTAAAAACTACGTCCAGATGGTTCAGAAGGAGAATGGTGAGCTTAATAAGGGCTTGTTTTTTGAGAACGTTCGAGACTTCCTTGGCGCCGACAACCCGGTAAATGAAGAGATCGCCAAGACCATACGTGACCCGGAGGAGTGCGACCGCTTTGCTATCCTTAACAACGGCGTGACCATTGTCGCAAAGAACGTCACTCCGTCCGGAGACAACTTCAAATTATCCCAGTTCCAGGTTGTCAACGGCTGTCAGACAAGCCATGTCCTATTCAATAACCGGGACACGCTGACGGAAGACATGTATATCACCGTCAAGCTGATCGAAACCTCGGATGTGGATCTAAGCGGAAAGGTCATAGCCACCACAAATAGTCAGTCGCTTGTCACGAAGGAAGCGTTTGCAACGATTCGCCCGTACCACCGAGGGCTTGAAGACTTCTTCAATGCAATGCGGAGCACAGGCTACAAGTACTACTACGAGCGGCGACCACATCAGTATGATGACCGCGATGACATTCGCCAAAACTACATCATATCAGCACCATCTCTTATTAAGTCCTTCGTATCCGTCGCGCTCGAGGAACCTCACAAGGTGCATTACTACTACGGGAGACTACTGCAGGAGTATAACCAGAACAGATCCAGTGAACTCTTCTCGGAACACGATTATCCTGGACTGTACTTTGCCGCGAATCACATCGCATCACGGGCCCGAGGCGTCGCCAGCAAGGACCGGTCACTATCTGAGTGGAGCTTTCACCTCGCCCTTCTGGTGAAGAAGCAGATCGCTCCTGAACTGAAGAAGGGTGTCGCACTGACCGACAAGAAGTTCCTTGAAGTGCTAAAACGAATCGATCAGGACTTCGACCACGCGTACGCTGTCGCTTCAAGTATTCTCAAGGAGCTCAAGTTGCCTGCAAATCAGAATCGAGTCCCTAGTGTGACAAAAAAGCTACTAGATGAACTTGCTCGTACAACGCACAAGCCATCTTCCAAGTCGTCCAGGAATCCTTCGGAGACGCAGACCCCATCTGAAACGATATCGCTTACGGATGGGAACTACGTGGGGCGAGTTGAGTCGATTGATCCCGCAACGCGACGCATAAGTATTAAATATGGCCCATACACCATCACGTGCGACGCCAACGGCGCAGATGCCGCGGCGCTCAAACGTGGTGAGCGACTTCCGTTCACTATCAAGCAAAACGTGGTTACCGTCTCTCCACCGAACCCGCTAGCATAGCTGTTTGCGTCGAGGTGAAATTCGCGCAACAGCACGTTTGGCGGGTCATACCCGCTGACCTCCGGTTTGGTCAAAACGTTGAGCGTCTGGGCCGAGAGTTCGCGTTCGCTGGATCGACGAGCTGCCGTTCGGCCCGATTCACCGCCGAGGGGCAGCTAAGTGCAGCATTGCGGACCTAATCTCACCGCCGGCTGAAGGTCGGCAATGGCCGACAAGCACACCCTTAAGGCACTCATGGTTGCGATACTCAAACTTAACTCGTATTATCAACGTATATTTGTTGAATACCGTAGTTAAGGAGAGGTTTGTGCTACACAACTACGCCTTTTCCAACTTCCAGTCCTTCCGTGATCGGGTTGAGGTCGATCTGACTCTGAGCCGCAAGGTCGTCATGACCGACTGGATGGCAGAGTCGGAGACGGGTGAGCGGGTATCCAAGCTCATGGCCGTGATTGGCCCGAATGGCAGCGGCAAGACGGCTCTGCTCAAGCCACTAGCTTTCCTGAGCTGGTTCGTCGGCCAGTCGTTTCAACAGCCGCCCGAAGCCGCCATTCCGGTGACGCCTCACATCACCCTGCCGAACGAGCCGACCGAGTTCGAGGTCACTGTGGATTTCGACGGCAAGCTCTGGCGCTACGTGTTGCGCTGCACCGCACAACGGGTGCTGCATGAGGCGCTTTACCTCAAACGCGATCGGTTCGGTTACGTCTTCGTTCGGGATTGGGATGCCAGCGCCGAGGCCTATGTCGTGAAGCAGCAGGATTTTGGTCTGTCGGCGCAGGAAGCGAAAAAGGTTCGGCCAAACGTCTCATTGATCTCATGGGCAGCCCAGTTTGGCGTGCCATTGGCTGTGCGCATGGCCGCACCCTACATCATCACCAACGTGAATATTTTTGGTCGTATGCCCATGGGCGAGCCGGTCATGCAGGTGGCTGCACAGCATTTCTCGGGCAATCCTGCTCAACGGGAACGCATGAGTCGCTTGCTGTCCGCGTGGGATCTGGGTTTGTCTGGCGTCGAATTGCAGGAGATCCCGGTCAACAACCCCCAGGACCCCAACATGAAGGTCTGGTGGCCCTTTGGCAAACATCGAAGCCATGGCACGGAGTTCCAGTTGCCGTTCAATCTGGAATCGAGCGGCACCCAAGGCGCCTTCGTGCTGCTGGCGCTTCTACTGGATGCTTTGGAGCGGGGTGGCTTAGCCGTTATCGATGAGTTCGAGAACGATCTTCATCCCCACATGCTGGAACCCATCCTCGATCTGTTTGCCAACCCGGCGACCAATCCAAACCGTGCCCAACTCGTATTCACCTGCCATGCAGTCGAAGTGTTGAACCTGATCCACAAATCGCAGGTGATGCTGGTTCAGAAGGACGGCGAATGCGAGAGTTCGGCCATCCGCATGGACGCGGTGGAAGGCATTCGGAACGACGATAACTTCTACGCTAAATACATGGCGGGCGCCTATGGCGCCGTCCCAGTATTCGACTGACAGCATGGGCACTTGGAAAGCACAGCGAACCCTGCTGATCGTGGGCGAGGGCCGCCACGAAGAGGCATTCCTCAAGCACGTGAAGCAGATTTACGCTCCCCGTGGATGTGGTCTGGTAGTGACGATCAAGAATGCCCGAGGTAAGGGCGCCAAGCACGTCATTGATTGGACAATCAGGCAGATTGCCAACATTGACTACGATGAGGTCGCTGTACTGCTGGACACCGACACGGACTGGTCACCGAGCGTTGCCAAGATCGCCAGGCAGAAAAAAATCCATGTCCTTGCCTCCGACCCCTGTTTCGATGCAGTGATGCTTCGGCTTCTTGGAGTTCGTCCTGATGCCGACGCTAAGAACATGAAGAAAGCGTTGGCCCCCTATCTCAACCACGCGCCAGCAGAACAGGAAAGCTACGCGGAGCACTTCGGCAAGACATGTCTTGAAGCCGGGCGCGGCTCGGAGTCAACGATCAATGAGTTACTCTCGCTCCTCGGCGTAACGTTGCAGGCCTGATTCACTAAGTACACGGTAACCCATCAAGCAGTACTGAACTTGAAGCCGGTGTTAGCTGAGACGCGACCCTACTCCGGCTTTCGGGTATGGGTCCAGTCGCTGCCTGTCGTTGAGGTAACCCTGATGGACAGATTCGAGGCGAAAGGGTGAACTCGCCGGAGAGGAAAGCGGCCGCCCGCGCTGTCAAGGGCATCAACGACGGCAACCTGCGCCACACCGGCCCTTCAGTCGGGCCTACCATCAACGTCTGTTGTGGCCGATGAGCTGTCCGCCCACCACTCGTCCTCTGCCAAGGGCGCTTCACTTCGTAACCGGCCCTTGCGCACCCGATAGGAAGGAACTCACGAGCCCAAGACGGCCCTCCCGGGCCGCCCGGGCTTGCAATCATGTTTTGCAAAAAAGCCCGTCGCTGAATACGAGCCGCCTGCCCGCAATGTGGGAAGGCCCGCGGAAGGGTTCAACGCTCGCGATATCTCGCAGGGCTTCGCCCATCATGCGCGCAATTTCCGCAGCGATAATGGGGTCGCGGGCGCGGGTCCAGGCTTGGTCCCAGCTGCTGGCTTCAAGGCGGTAGGTGATGCCGGATCGGGTGGTGACAGTGTAGATACTGAGGTGTGTGGCGTGTGACTGCATGATCTTTTCTCCTGAAAAATTCGGACGCGACTCCAGCGTGAAAGCACTGGGTCATTTGGAGAAAAGATTGCAATGCGATCATACCACGGCAGTGGATTGATCGCAAAAACCATGCGTGCAGAATCTGGTTGTGCCGGCTTGAAGATCTGGGCGGAATGGCCGGCCGTCTTCGCTTTGTTCATCGCCGCACAGACGATTGCGAAGGAGATGCCAATAATCGCCTTCCGGCAACTCGGGCATAGACCTCGTGCCCACCGTCCTCTCTCACTTACCAACCCGATCGATATGAGTGCAGGCGAGCGCTGGTCGAGACCGGTGAATTCCGTCTCGAGAAAGATCACCGTTTCAGAAGTGCCTTAAGGCGTGCCTGCGCCTTTGGATCCGACAAGCCACGACTTGGATCTATCTGCACGAACCTATGCGCATCCGCCGCACCCCATCCATACGAGTCGTCATCCACGGCCACCCAGGGCTCCGGGCGGGCGCGCTTCGCATACAGGCGGATTTGCTCGTACCGCGTGAGCTCGTGCCACTGCTCGATCTGCTGGCGGCGTTCTACATCACCACCCTCGTCGAACGCGGCGAGCCGCGTTGCGCCGACCGCGCGGCTACTCAAGGCCTCTGGCAGTTCATCGCGCGCCCTATCAAAACCGTATTGCGGTACCCAGGCAGTGGACAGGACTATGCGCACCGCAGGATATGGTTCGAGGATCTCGACGAGGTGATGGCTCCACATGAACAACTCGCCTTTACCGCGAAGGACCGGGTACGAACCATCCTGGCGGATTTCGAGATAGACCGCAGACCGGTGGAGAACACCGTCGTAGTCAAGGAACAGCCACATAGCTCCCCCTCCATTGTGGGAACCGGCCTCGTCGGCCAGGTTCTCGAGGTCGTTTTCAGCCGCTGGCGCGGTCTTGCGGATGAACCGCAACGCCGCTGCGATATCCCGTGCGGCGAGCAGGATGCCGCCCTCGCCCCCGGGGCGGCGGAGCTGCTGTTTCGCGTTGCGCCGGCGGCCTGGGCGGTAGCTATCCACGGCCATGAGCTCAATGCCCCATACCAGAAAAATTCCTTGCGCGATCGCGACAGATTTCACAGATGGGCAGCGCTTTTCTCTGGCACAGATGCTTGACGTTGTATGCGTGAGGAATTCCGCGGCCGCAGACTCGGCAATAGAAGAGCGCGACGACACTTTGGTTCTTGGCTGCGATATTCAACCCATGCCTAAACTCACCGCAAGGATTCGGCCGCCGTAGGCTGTCTAGTTGTGGGTGAATCAACGCCAAACTAGTGCAAATCGAGCATAGGCCGCGTATTGGGGCTCGCGTCCCACATCGCTCACGCACCGTGACCCGGCTCTTTTCCTGATAGCCGCACGCGGCGCATGCAAAATACACTTTGTGAGTTGCCCACAAGTCGCGTAGCGAGACGCGTTTAAGCAGCCCGCCCAAATTGGCAGCCAAAATCGTGGTGTCGGCGTCGGAAACGGAAATCTCATTTGACGGAGCACTCAAGATCTTATCGCCAACACCCTCAAGGAGAAGCCGCTCGAAGAGACTCCCCTTGAGCCATGACTGCCGGGCGATACTTTCTTTCAGCCTCTCCAGGCACTCCAAGTCAAGCGCGCGGAGTGGCGGTGAGTCAGTGTGGCGCGCTACGGCATTGGGGTCATACCACGTTGTTTGGATCAGATCTTCGTAGATCAACGGATTCCGATAATCGATGCGCTCGGGACTCTCGGTGAGTCCTGAACTCCTGGATGCGGCGTTCGATTCCCAGCTCGCCCATTGCAGATTCGACGCCCTATTGTCGCGGCGATCGCCATTCAAATGATGAACCACACCCAGCTTCTCAGGCTCGGGATTCGGGAGATGCATTAAGGCGACAATTCTGTGGTGACGAAACTCCGGCGTGACGTGTTTTGGCAACCCAGGGACACTGACAAGCAGGTAGCCGTCCTTGTCGAGGCGCGGAATCAAAGGCTTTTCGGCATCCCGGTCCACTATCCGACCGTCCTTGGCGACCAGAATTCTGCCCTTCTCGAGAAATTGCAGCAAAGCGTTGTCGTGCGCCCGTGCCTGCTCTGCCTGTTCTCCCCCCAGCGGGGAATGGCACGCCGCTTCGTCGGGCCAGCCATTGGCACGCCGCCAGCGCACAGTGGCCGGCTTGAGTCCGGATATCTCCGCGGCTGCGGTGAGAGGCAGCCTTCGCCCTCCGTCCCAAACCTTGACCGTACTGCGCTTGTTTCGCGCTTGGTCGAGCTGTTTCGCCCAGCGCGTGTTCGTCTTTGAATAGTTTCCATTAGAATTTATTCGGTCCAGTTGATAAGCACGATAGTCATCGCCCGGAGGGCTGCCAACGTCCTTGGCGAAAGCCACGTACGATTTCGACCACCGTTTACAGACCTTGATGCCGCGCCCGCCGTAGTCTTTATAACATGGGGTCTTCTCATTCTCGGTCCGAGCTTTCATGTTTATCCACACGACGTAACGCGGATTGTGCGGGGTCCCACGAACCGAATCCCCGTGTACTTTCTTCCTTACGGACGTACGTTCCTTGCGGATTGGGCATTGATGGCCACATGTTTGCTTGTGCCCGCTCACGACCCTCCAGGCTTTCTCACGGAAGAAGTGGCCGCAGTCGCACTGAAACATCCAGACATCGCCAGCCACATGCCATACAGCAGTGATGAAGTTCACTTTGACTCCAGCCGCTAACGTAATCTTCATTGCCATTTCCCAGTTCGTCAAAGGCTTAAGGACAAGGCGACATGGAAGCAAGCGCCGGGGGCCATGGCTGGGGCTGAGAGCCCGGCCATATCTTATTAGACATCACGACTATTAGTTTGTCAATATAACGCTTTTATTATAATTATACCACACAATATGCAGTAATATCAAACATATATATACTATTATGATATCATTACATACGGTATATCACGCGCTACAAATAGTAACGATGTAATAGGAATAACAACATTAAGTCATAATGTTATATATTGTCTACCCACGTCTTTGGAGAAACGATCAATTCAGTGCAAAAGAAGAAGAAATAATCGTTGTATTGCAGATTACGCCTAGTATTGAAGAATTATCAATTTGCCTGGCTACTGCGGAGTGCCCTCTGGATGACTTTTGTCGGGGTCCGGTTTTCCGGCCTTTATCCCAGGGTCTTTCAGTAGTTGCTTCATGCCCTTGTTGCTGGCGTCGAGCGCGCCTTGCCGCGCGGCAGAGATCTGCGTCAGCACGTCGAGCGTGAGCGCCTGCGGGCGGTGATAGACTGGCTGCCGCTTGTCGACGTATGGCACATCGATGGGCCATCCCTCGTACGCATGGCGATGCGTCTTGTCCCATACCTCGCGACCAACACGGTACAGCTCGATCTGCTGCATGCGGATTCCATGAAAGCCCGGCATCCGCGAAATGGCCGCGATCAGGCGACTAAGATCATCCGAGCGCTCCATGAGAGGTGCGGTCTTGAATCCAATAGCAGCACTCGGCGCGCGGCCATGCGCGCTCACAAACTGCAGCATCGCGGCAGTGATTTCTTGAAATCGTTGTTCCGTCAAACGCCATGTCCAATGGCGCCCACCCCCGTACCGCCGGTCATGCTGCAGATGGACGAGTTCATATTGCTCGCCCCACCGGAGTCGTTGTCTTTTATCCCACCCATCTCTGAGTTGCTCTTCTTTGCGCACAAGTCCTTCTCCCGGCGTGACCAGTAGCCACCACTTGAGCGGCGTCAAAGATTGATCGTCTTCGGGATACACAACGAGGGTTGAGTTCGCACGCCCGCGCGCTTTGTCCCAGGATCGCTTCGATTGCGAGGACGCGGCGCCGTAGATGTGCGCGAATTTTTCCGCAAGACGCATGGATTTTTCAATCGGGATCACACCCCCTGCCCAGTACCGGCTCCCACGCTGGACGGTCTCGAGGATGAGGCGCATTGCGGCAGATTTGCTGCGGGGGATCCGCACGTACGATGTTCCGGCCGGGATGATCGAGGGTACGTTGAGCATGGGATACTCCCGTTATTGGTGACAAGCCTGTATAGCGAGCGCTTTGCCGAAAACGGGCACCCAGGTGTGCGTAGTGTGCTTTTGTGATCAAGAAAATTGTCCGCAGCACATTACTTGAGATTCCATGATTGCGGACAAGGCGTCGCTATATTAGGCAGGACCCCCATGGGAATATCGATCAACGAGGATGCCGCCACATCCGCTAACCGCCGCCGTATTGAAGGTGTCGGGGATGTGCGCCACCACATCCCCGACCACGATAAACGTCTACCTGGAACCGGCCAGCCAGCCGGAACCAGTTTCGCGGTCCGTAGCCGCATGCCCGTAGTTGGGCTGGTGCGGCTGCAACGGGCGCTTCGAAGACTAACCATCTTCGATTCGACCCACTCCGCGAGCTGCGAAGCAGCTCGAGATTGGGCGACACGGAAACGGGACTCCGGGTGACTGGAGCAAACCCTGACAGAAGCGAAAGCGGGTACTCAGCCCCGCCGGCGGGCGGCTCGAAAGGGTCGAACGCTTGCCACAACCGAGGGCGTCAGCACCACCCGTGAGGGGGTGAGCCATCCAGGAGAAATCTGGGGATGGCGGCACTGCGAGGGGCAACCTTTGCAGGTCGGCGAACAGCTCAACCGGCGAAAGCACCCATACCCGAAAGGGTACGGCGGGTGCGAAGTGGCGGTATCGCAAGCCATTGCTCGGGCCAGTAGTGTCTGGGCGGTCAAATCCGGAAACTATCGCGTGAGTAAGTCCAGGGACTTTGGAATCTCTCCCGGGCCGAAATCGGATGCGAAAGCCATACGGCTAGCGCGATTAGTGAGGAGGTGGCGTGCGGTACCGTAGTAGCGACTGTTCTAACGTGGGAACCAGTTCACGGCCTTGGGGTGGCACCTGAGGACATACCGGCGTGCCGATAAAAGCACTCGGAACTGGGGGAGCGCTGTTGAGTATTGAGGCCTGCAGGCGCAGGCTAGGTGATGGGGCGATTTGACCGAAGCTTCATCATCACGCGGGGCGTCTCCCGCGACGAGAAAGACGGCAGGCAGCGAGTTGGACGTTTGAAAATTCCGCTTGGCGGCGGATATCGTAAACGCTCATGAACCTTGGCGGGGGAGTGAGCCAGACCTGCAGGTTGGCGCCTGCTCATGTGCTATTGAAAGGAGGGCACAAACATTCGATTCAAGTCCGGGGCATTTTTGCCCCGGATTTTTATGGGCCGCGGTCCTGAACGCCGGCTCCACGCAATGGTTCGCCGCGCTTTTCTCGGAGCATGTGCATTTTTTGCACGAACTGCGCATCGCATACATGAAGAAAGCTCGCGGCTGCTATTTCGCCCGCCTGATCGAGGACGCTCGCCGGCATCGCGATGGGCTCTGATCATGACGCGCCCGCCATCCTGGCGGACTGGCGGTTCGCCATATCACTTACGCCTTTTCCCAGGGCCCATGGGCACCATTTCGCCGTTTGCGCGTTGGATCTGGGCCCATTTCCCGGGGTCGTCGAGCGCCCGCAGCGAGGCGAGGACTTCCTTGATCACAGGATGGTCCGGGCCCATTGCCTCGATCCAGCCAAGCAGAAGTTCGCGGTCGAGGGCACTTTCATGCGCGTCGATCTGCTCGCGGACATCCGGCGCGGTCGAGAGGCCCTCGTCGTAGATCTCGATGGCCTGGGTGCTGTGATGGCCGGTCTGTTTTCGAATCGTCGCATAGGGCAGGCCGGCTTCGATCGCCCGGCTGATGTACTCGCGACGCATCGCATGGGCATGGAACGTCGGGCCGACCACTCCCTCCTCCCGCAACCGCAGCACACCGGGCGCATAGCGATATTTCTCCCAGACAATTCTGCCCTGGTCATCCCGGTGCCGGCGCCGCGTCGAAAACAGATAGCGGGAGTCGGGCGCCGATCTGAGGCCCGCGCTGTACTGCCCGTCGATGAGATTTGCGGCGCGCTGGGTCATGTGAACGAGCCGGTCCTCGCGCCGGTGCTTGGTGCCCCTGAAGGTGACATCGCGTTCCAAGAACCGGATATCCGCGCGCTGGAGGCCGGCGAGCTCCCCGGGGCGGCACCCCAGGAACCGCAGCAGCAGCACGAAGCGCGCGGCCTCGGCCAACCGGGGCCGATCGACAAAGGTGGTCATGCGCTCCAGCAGCCCCAACTCGAGCGGGGGTACGCGGCGCTTGCGCTTCTCCCCTTTCCCTGGCCGTTGCACGTCGAGCGTGAAATTCTTTCTCAGGAGGCGGCGTTTGACACCCCAGATGGCGACCGCGGCCAGGGCGGCAATTTCGAGCCGCAGGCTTGTCGCGGAGAGTTTTTTCCCGGTCCGTTTGGAGATTGTGCGGCTGCGGCGATCGATATAGTCCGACACCAGGTCCGGCGATTCCTGCAGCACCGCGAGGGAATAGCCCCCGAGTGCCGCCATTACCGGCTTGATCCGGCCGCGCTCGGTCTTCCGCGTCTCCTCGCTCTTCAACGAGAATTCGTAGGATTCGGCGTACCGCTGCCAGGCCTCGGCAAGCGTTACGTCGGCGGACTGCTGCCTGAGCGCGGATTGATCCGCGACCACTTTGGCCTCCGCAGCGCGCGCCTCACCGGCACTCGCGAAGCATCGGTCGTACGTCGGGTAGCCCTTGCGGCGCACCTGCACGCGCCACCTGCCATTTTTGAGCTCGATCACGGGCATTGCACATTTCTCCGCAGCGGACCGGGAATGTGCAAATATTTTGCACATCGGACGCGGAAAAATGCAAGCGGGCCCCTTCTCGAAGGGCTCTTTTCGTCGGTGACGAATGGCTGTGAAACGGCGTCCTTGTTGGGAATTCGCCGTTTATTGGGGATGGTGGGTCCGGACGGACTCGAACCGTCGACCAAGGGATTATGAGTCCCCTGCTCTAACCGACTGAGCTACAGACCCCCGCAAAAAAAAACTGGCCAGGCCATAAGGCCGGACCAGTCCTCTGCTCGGCGAGACCTCAGGTCTCGGTATCCAGGAAGCTCTTGAGCCGCTCGGAGCGGGAAGGATGGCGAAGCTTGCGCAGCGCCTTCGCCTCGATCTGGCGAATCCGCTCGCGCGTCACATCGAACTGCTTGCCCACTTCCTCCAAGGTATGATCGGTATTCATCTCGATGCCAAAGCGCATGCGCAAGACCTTTGCCTCCCGCGGCGTCAGGGTGTCCAACACCTCCTTGGTGACATAGCGCAGGCTCGCATAGACGGCCGCCTCGATCGGCGCCATGGTTGCAGCGTCCTCGATGAAATCGCCCAGATGAGAATCCTCGTCGTCGCCAATCGGCGTTTCCATGGAGATGGGCTCCTTGGAAATCTTCATGATCTTGCGGATCTTCTCCTCAGGCATCTCCATGCGTTTGGCCAATTCGGCGGGATCCGGCTCAATGCCGGTCTCCTGCAGGATCTGCCGCGAGATCCGATTCATCTTGTTGATGGTCTCGATCATGTGTACCGGAATCCGAATCGTCCGCGCCTGATCCGCGATCGAACGCGTGATCGCCTGGCGAATCCACCAGGTCGCATACGTGGAGAACTTGTATCCGCGCCGATATTCGAACTTGTCGACGGCCTTCATCAAGCCGATGTTGCCTTCCTGAATGAGATCCAGGAACTGCAGGCCACGATTGGTGTACTTCTTGGCAATCGAGATCACCAGCCGCAGGTTCGCCTCAATCATCTCGCGCTTCGCCCGACGCGCCTTGGCCTCGCCCGTGGACATCTGGCGGTTAATTTCCTTCAGGTCCTTGATCGGGATGCCCACCTGGCCCTGCAGCGCCAGCAACGCTTCCTGCTGCTCCACAATCGCCGCCTCATAGCGGGCCAGGGCATTGCTGTAGTCCTTGCCGGCCGCGGCCTCCTCGCGCACCCAATTGAGGTTCCCCTCGTTGCCCGGGAACGCCTTGATGAAGTGCTTGCGGGGCATGCCGCCACGGGTGACGCAAAGCTCCATGATCTCGCGCTCGCTGCCCCGCACCGCGTCGACCAGGTGCCGCAGGTTGTCGCACAAGGCTTCGACCTGCTTCGCCGAGAACCGGATGGCCATCAGCTCATTGGAAATCTGTTCCTGGATCTCCTTGTAGGCCTTGCTGCGCGCCCCCTTCTTGGCCAACACCTCGCGCATCTGATCGAACGCCTCGCGAATCACCGCAAACCGGTCAGCGGCCGCGGCTTTCAGTTGCGCGAGGTTGGCAGAGGCAACCCCCCCTTCCTCGTCTTCCTCATCGCTCGCCAGCTCAGGCTCGGCCTCCGCCATCTCGTCGGTGATTTCCTCGATGTCGCCGGAATCGGCCAGGCCATCCACCAGCTCGTCAATGCGCAGTTCGTCGCGATCGACCTTCGCGGCCAACTCCAGGATGTCGGCGATCGTCGCCGGGCAAGCCGAAATGGCTTGCACCATGTGCTTCAAGCCATCTTCGATGCGCTTCGCGATTTCGATCTCGCCTTCCCGCGTGAGCAACTCCACCGACCCCATCTCGCGCATATACATCCGGACCGGATCGGTCGTGCGCCCAAACTCGGAATCGACGGTGGACAGCGCCGCTTCGGCCTCCTCCACCGCGTCTTCATCGGCCACCGTGGGGGCGGCATCGGACATCAGCAATGCCTCGGCATCCGGCGCCTCGTCATAGACCGCGATGCCCATGTCGTTGATCATGCTGATGACGCCTTCGATCTGTTCGGCGTCCAACATCTCGTCCGGCAAGTGATCGTTGATCTCGGCGTATGTCAGATAGCCGCGCTCCTTACCCAGCACGATCAGGTTCTTGAGGCGCATCCGCCGAGCCTCGGCATCATTCAACCTCACTTCCGACTTTTCGTTTTCCGTAGCCATCAACGTCATTCCGATAAACGAGCACTAAAAACCTAAAATTATACACTAAAGCGCGATTTCACCCTTGATTTTTTTCGGCTTGTCCGGGCTCGCGCAGCAACCGCTGGAGCAATTGACGCTCCTCTGACGTCAGGGCGCCCAACCCTTTCTGGCGCAGCGCATCGATCTTCTCATGCCGAAGCAGCGCCTCGACCTGGTCCAGCGCGCCCTGGAACTCCTGCTTCACCGCAAAGTCCTCGCCCCACTGCAGCACTTCCTGCTCAACCTGATAGAGCAAAGCGCCGTGCCCGGTCTCCCGGAAGTGCTCTACAAGCGGTCCCGCATGGCTAATTTGCGGGTGATCGCGCAGAAATTCAAGAACGGCCTTGAGGGCCTGCGCTTCCCCGCCACACCACCCGGATCTCCCGCACAGGCTCAACACATCGGCCAGATGGGAACGGGCACCGGCGGCGCCGTCAGCCCCATACGCTTCGACCAGCCTCGGTTCGAACACCAAAAGCTGCAGAAGTTTCCTCGCCAGGGAAGGCGCCACGCGCCCGGCGCGCCGGGTCGGGGCCGGCGCGGCCACGCGCAGCGGCGCCGTCGGCGCCGGGCCGTACAGGGAGGACAGCTCGTCCGCCTGAAGGCCCGTGAGCTCCGCCGCCCGCTTGCGCAGCATGAGGCGCAGCCCGGGGGCCCGTATCTTCTCGAGCAGCGGCTTGGCCAGCGCAAGGAAATTCGCCCGCCCCTCCTCGCTGCCCAAGTCACGACGCCCGCGCAGCTCTTCGATCAGAAATGATGACAGGGGCATCACCCGTTCGCGAAGCGCCCCCTCGAACCCCTCCCGGCCCTCGCGCCGCACGAAGGTGTCGGGATCGTCCGCTTCGGGCAGAAAAAGAAACCCGACCTGCTTGCCGTCGGCGAGTTCCGCGAGGGTGTTTTCCAGGGCGCGCCAAGCCGCCCGCCGCCCCGCGGCATCGCCGTCGAAGCAGAAAATCACCTCGTCCGCCAGGCGCAGCAGGGTCTGCGCATGGATCGCGGTGGTCGCCGTCCCCAGCGTCGCCACGGCATACCCGATGCCGTGCTGCGCCAGCGCCACGACATCCATGTAGCCTTCCACCACCAGGACACGCCCTTGGGCGCGGATGGATGGGCGGGCCTGCGGCAGGCCATAGAGCTCGCGCCCCTTCTCGAAGAGCGCGGTTTCCGGGGAATTGAGATACTTGGGCTCCCCATGGGCCAGCACGCGCCCACCGAAGCCGATGATTTGGCCGCGCCGGTCTTGAATCGGGAACATGATGCGGTCGCGGAAGCGGTCGTAGCGCTTGTCCTGCTCACCGGCGATGACCAGCCCGCATTGTTCCAGGACCGTGGCGCGGTAATCCGGAAAGACCTGCGCGAGCGCCTGCCAGCCACCCGGTGCGTAGCCGATGCCGAACCGCGCGGCCACTTCGCCGCTCAGGCCTCGCCCTTTGAGGTAGGCGATCGCGGCCTCGGATTGCTTGAGGCTTTGCCGGTAGTATTGCGCCGCACGCGCAAGCGCCTCGTACAAGGGCTGCGTGCCGGCGCCCGCGTGCGGGTCCCGGGCGGCGCGCAGGCTTTCCTCGGGGACCGTCATCCCCACGCTGCCCGCGAGTTCGCGCACCGCTTCCACGAAGCCCAGCCCGCCGTGCTCCATCAGAAAAGTAATAGCCGAACCGTGCGCGCCGCACCCGAAGCAATGATAGAACTGTTTGGTCGGACTGACGGTGAAGGAGGGCGATTTCTCTTGATGGAAGGGACAGCGCGCCACCAGGTTGGCACCGGCCTTCTTGAGCGGAACGTACCGTTCGACCACATCGACGATATCGACGCGCATCAGCAAGTCCTCGACAAAGGACTGCGGAATCATGGCACGCCCCCCTCACACACGGCCGAAGCCGGTCGACTGCCGGCCACCGTTCCCAAGCACCGCACGGTCCGCCCGCAGCCCGCCCCTCAGCGCCCGGTCAACCTTTCCTTGAGCGCGGCGGAAACGCGGCCCATGTCCGCACGGCCGACGAGCTTGGGCTTCAGGATCGCCATCACGGGGCCCATGTCCTTCATGCCCGTCGCCCCGGCGGCCGCCACCGCCTCGGCGATCAACCGCGCGACCTCAGCCTCGGTGAGCGGCTGCGGCAGATAGGCCGACAAGACATCGACCTCGAATTGCTCCTTGCTGACCAGGTCATCGCGGCCCGCCTGAGCGAACTGCGAAATCGAATCGCGTCGCTGCTTGATCATCTTCTCGAGAACGGCGATGACCTGCGCGTCGTCGAGGACGATGCGCTCGTCCACTTCACGCTGCTTGATCGCCGCCAGCAGAAGACGCACCGCGGACAGGCGCGGCGCATCCTTTGCCCGCATCGCGTTCTTCATGTCTTCGGTAACGCGCTCTTTCAAGCTCATGGGAGGCACGGTCGCCCTCAAGGGACGAGCACTCGCAAAAAACGGCGCCCCCGGACGGGAGCGTCAGAACAAACGTACTGGCAAGGAGAAACCAAGCATCGCCGAGGCCACAGGCCCCACTGCCCGTTGCCGGGAAATCAGTACAGCTTGGGGGGCAGCATTTGGCTGCGCAGGCGCTTGTGGTGCCGCTTGACCGCCGCCGCGAGCTTGCGTTTGCGCTCGGCCGTCGGCTTCTCGTAGAACTCGCGAGCCCGCAATTCGGTCAAAAGACCCGTCTTCTCAACCGACCGCTTGAAACGGCGCAACGCCACTTCAAAAGGCTCATTCTCCTTCACACGTACGCTTGGCATGGATAAAGATTCCTCTCCTGCAGGCAACAGACAAAAGCGAGATAATACTAACAAATCGCGCCGCTTTCAACCCTCATCCGACGAAACCAGGGAGAAAACGGCAGCGCTTCCGCCCAGAAGATCTAATGATCTATTATAGCAGCCGCCTGCGTCCTGCCGAGAAGCGGGGCAGCCCCTTTGTCACGCCATTGGAAAGCCATGCGAGTCCTGGGCATCGAAACCTCCTGCGACGAAACCGGCGTCGCCCTTTACGACACCTCGCAAGGGCTGCTCGCCCACACGCTGCATTCCCAGGTCGCGTTGCACGCCGAATACGGGGGCGTCGTGCCCGAGCTCGCATCGCGCGACCACATCCGCAGGGTGCTGCCGCTCATCCGCGGCACGCTCGCGCAGGCCGGCCAAACCCTCCAGGACGTTGAGGCCATCGCCTACACGGAAGGCCCCGGCCTGGCGGGCGCCCTGCTGGTCGGTGCGGCCATCGGTCGCTCGCTCGCCTTCGCCCTGGGCATCCCGGCCGTCGGCGTACACCACCTGGAGGGCCACCTGCTTTCGCCGCTGCTCGCCCGCCCCAGCCCACGCTTCCCGTTCGTGGCGCTCCTGGTGTCCGGCGGGCACACGCAGCTGATGGGCGTGACCGGGGTGGGGGCGTATGCGTTGCTGGGCGAAACCCTTGACGATGCGGCCGGGGAGGCCTTCGACAAGACCGCCCAGCTGCTCGGTCTCGGCTATCCGGGAGGGCCTGCCCTGTCGGCCTTGGCCGCGCACGGGCGACGCACCCGCTTCAAGCTGCCGCGTCCGCTCCTCAAGTCCGCGGAGCTCAACTTCAGCTTCAGCGGCCTCAAGACCGCCGTACTCATGCTCGTGCAGGCGCAACAGACCCTGGACGACCAAACGCGCGCCGACATCGCCTGCGCGTTTCAGGAGGCGATCGTGGAGGTGCTGGTGGCCAAGGCGCTCGCCGCGGCCAGCCAGACCGGATTCTCGCGCCTCGTCGTGGCGGGTGGCGTCGGGGCCAATGGGCGGCTGCGTGAACAGCTGTCGGGGGAGGCGCGGCGACGAGGCATCGAGGTCTTTTACCCGCCGCTCGAGTTTTGCACCGACAACGGCGCCATGATCGCCTTCGCGGGCGCGGCCCGCCTGCAGGACACCGACGTCGGCGAGCCCGGATTCACGGTGCGTCCGCGCTGGGAATTGAGCGAGCTGCCGCCATCCCATGCCCGCCTGTTCGAGGGCGAAGCGCCCGGCGAAACCGGTCGGTGATCCCCTCACCGGCCGATGAGGTGAGCCCAGCGCATCAGGGCAGCGTTGCCCGAAAGCGCGGCCAACTGGGCGGGAAACAAGACCAGGGCCGCGATCAGCGCCATCGCGACGAACAAGGCGGCATATCCCCACAAGTTCGCCGGATGCAGCACGCCCCAATGGCGCATGGTCATATAGACCAGGTCCTTCTTGGGTTCCGACAGCCTGCGATAGCGCTGCACGAAGCGCACCGCCAGCCAGGCCACGGAACCGCCCACCGCCGCGGCGAGAACGATCCGGAAGACGGTAAACAAATCAAGGTGCGAGCGGGCCATGTCGTGGTAGGTGAGCGAAACGATCGCCATTCCGAGCGATGCCGTCAGGGCGATGCCGACATTGGTGAGCAGCCGCCGCCGCTCGCGCGCCAGGTCTTCCTGGCGCCGCACAAAGAAGGTATCGACCTCCTGCTTGAAGTATTCCACCTTCTCTTCGACGAGGTCGGCAATCTCGGCCCGCATCGTGCGGACCCGCGCATCCAGCGCATCCCCCAGCCTGTCCGCCGCGTAATCGACCAACTCCTTGACGTCGGACTTGGTGAAGGAGCGCTGGTCGTGCAGCGCCTGGGAGATCTTGTCCAGCTTGGCGTCGACTTCCGTGCTGGCGCCCATGACCACGTCGCGCAGTTCACCGCTCGCCCGCGCGATGCCGCTTGCCACAACCTCGCTCAGCCGTTCGCCGGCCCGCTCGATCGCCGAATCGGAAGCCTGGGTCAGGCTATCCTTCGCGTAGTCGATCTCGCTCTTGAACCACACCATGCCTATGCTCCATGCCGCCGGGCCGCCCGAACTCGTTCCGGGATCGCTCCGGCGCTATTTCGTCTGCGGCCCCTCGGATCCAATGGCCGCCTCGGCCCCCGCAAGCAGATTCCGGATGTTGGCCTTGTGCCGCATGACCAGCCACGCCGACAGGACCAGCACGGTGAGCGTCAGGAAGTTGAAGCCGAGGATCGCGGCCGCATACAGCGGCGCCAATGCCGCCGCGATCAGGGCGGACAGCGATGAGATGCGCCACATGTACGCCGCCAGGAGCCAACTGGCCAGCACCGCGACTCCCAGCCAGGGGCTCAAGGCGGTCAGGATGCCCAGCGCGGTGGCCACGCCCTTGCCGCCCCGGAAGCCGAAGAACAGCGGATAGAGGTGCCCCAGGAACACCGCCAGGGCCACGAGCCCGAGCACACCCTCGCCCGCGCCCAACTGCCGGGCGAGGAAGACTGCGGCATACCCCTTCAGTCCGTCGCCTGCCAGCGTGAGCCCCGCCGCAAGCTTCCTGCCCGTGCGCAGGACATTGGTGGCACCCGGGTTGTGCGAACCGAAGGTTCGCGGGTCGGGCAAGCGAAAGAGGCGGCTCATGATCACCGCGAAGGACAGCGATCCGACCATGTACGCGAGCAGAATGGAAACGACGGCTTGCATGACCCTCCTCGGCCAAATTGAGAGACGCCCTCGGGAGAACGCCGCGCCTGTGCGTGCTGCCATTTGGAGGCGCGCGACAAACGCTATACAATGGCGCCTCCGGGAGCCTGGCCCGCACGGGCCAGGACGAGCGCGCGCCACCGGGGCTCAGGCCCCGCCAAGGCGGTCCGGCGCGGATTTTACGGCGAACAG
Organism: Pseudomonadota bacterium; assembly: GCA_021788645.1. Classification (GTDB taxonomy): domain Bacteria; phylum Pseudomonadota; class Gammaproteobacteria; order Burkholderiales; family JAKAFK01; genus JAKAFK01. The sequence goes on along the minus strand of JAJYKK010000018.1, from coordinate 22,914 downwards.
CGCCTGCGGAACACAGGCTTGCCCCATGGACATCATCTTCTTGCGCGACTTCAGGCTCGATCTCACCATCGGCATCCACGAGTGGGAGAAAATGGCGCCGCAAACCGTTCAGCTGGATCTGGAGATCGCCCTGCCACACTCCCGGGCCGGTGAGACCGACCGCGTTGAGGATACCATAGATTACGCACAAGTCGTCGGCCGCATCCGGGAACTCGCCGCGCACCGCGCCTTCGGACTGGTCGAGGCGCTGGCGGAAAACATCGCCGCACTGCTCCTCGATGAATTCCACAGCCCCTGGGTCCGCGTGAGCGTCGCCAAGCTCGGTCTCGTGCGCGGCGTCCGCCAGACCGGCGTCCTCATCGAGCGGGGCACGCGCCCAGACGCCCGGTGTGCGCGCTAACCGCGCGGATGATGTCGGGCATGCAACTGCTTCAACCGCTCCTGCGCCACATGCGTATAGATCTGCGTGGTGGAAATGTCCGCATGGCCAAGCAGCATCTGCACGACCCGCAGGTCGGCCCCATGATTGAGCAGATGGGTGGCGAAGGCGTGGCGCAGCGTGTGCGGCGACAGCGGCTTGGCGAGGCCGGCCGCCTGCGCATAGGCCTTGATCCGATACCAGAACGCCTGCCGGGTCATCGGCTCGGCCCGCTGCGTGAGGAACAGGGCATCCGCAAAGCGCCCCCGCAGTAGCGCGGCCCGCGCCGCCCGATAGCGGCCAATCCATGCGACGGCCTCCTCGCCGAGCGGGACCAGGCGTTCCTTGGAGCCCTTGCCCAACACGCGCACCACCCCGCTGGCGAGGTCCACGGCCGAATTGGGCAGCCCCACCAGTTCGGACACGCGCAAGCCGCTCGCGTAGAGCGTCTCCAGCATCGCCTTGTCGCGCAGCCCTAAAGCCTCCGCCGTATCGGGCGCCTTAAGCAGCGCCTCGACGTCCGCTTCACTCAGGTCCTTGGGAAGCCGCCTGACCTGCTTGGGCGATTCGATGCGCAAACTGGGGTCGACGCTGACCAAGCCCCTGCGCAGCGCATAGCGGAAGAAATGACGCGTCGCCGACAGGCAACGGCCGGCCGTCGCGGCGCGCGCGCCGCTTTGCAGGCGAAAGGACAGGTAGGCCAGCAAGTCGAAATGCGCCGCCTGCACGAGCCCCTTGCCCTGCTCCTGGTCAAGCCACGTGGCGAGCCCGCGCAAGTCGCGCCGGTAGCTTTCCAGGGAGTTGCGCGCGAGCCCCTCCTCCAGCCACAAGGCGTCGCAAAATTCGTCCAGCAGCAGGCCGTCAGCATCCCTCATGGGCGAGGAGCCAGTGCTTGATGGCGAGCGGCGCGGCATCCGCCGCGTGCATGAATCCCCCAAGGCCGCCGCGCGCGACGACTCGATGGCAAGGCACCACGACGGGAATGGGATTGTCTCCACAGGCTTGGCCGACGGCACGGGCGCTCGAGCCCAGCTCACGGGCCAGGGCTCCGTATGAGATCGGGTTTCCCCGGGGGATCGCCTGGAGCCGCGCCCAGACCGCGGTACGGAAGGGCGTTGCGCGAAGGCGCAGCACCAAGCTGAAGGAATGGGCAGGGTCCGCGAAATACCGCTCGAGCTGCCGGCAGGCCTGCTCGGCCGCCGCCGTGCGCGGGGCACGGGCGCCCGCCTCGCGCGGCAGGAAGTCGATGCCGGTCAAGGCACCCGCTTCCGTGCGGATCCCCAGGGCGCCGAACGGCGCCGCCAGGATCGCATCATAGGGCATCGCGGTGCTCACGGCGACGCGAAGGAAGTACGGGTTAGGCGGCCGACTCCGCTTTCCGGGTGGTCAGCTTTTCCTTGATCCGGGCCGACTTGCCGGAGCGGCTGCGCAGGTAGTACAACTTCGCGCGCCGCACGTCGCCGCGGCGGCGAACCTCGATGCCGGCCACCAGGGGCGAGTAGGTCTGGAAGGTCCGCTCGACCCCTTCGCCGGAGGAGATCTTGCGCACGATGAACGAGGAATTGAGGCCGCGGTTGCGCTTGGCCACCACGACGCCCTCGTAGGCCTGGACCCGTTCCCGGTCGCCCTCCTTGACCTTCACCTGCACGACGACGGTATCGCCTGTCGCAAAATCGGGAATGGTCTTGCCCAAGCGGGCCATTTCTTCGGCTTCAAGCTGTTTGATGAGATCCATTTCGTAAACACTCCTTAAGCATGTCCTTGCCCGGCCGCCCGCCTCAATCCTTCGTCACGCCGCCCCGGAACTCGCGTTGGAACTCCTCGAGCAACGCCCGCTCCGTCTCGTCCAATACGCGCTCCGCCAGCAGATCGGGGCGCTTGAGCCATGTCTTTCCCAGCGCCTGCTTCAACCGCCAGCGCGCGATCCCCGCATGATTGCCGGACAGCAGAACCGCCGGCACCCTCAGGCCCGCATACTCCTCCGGGCGCGTATAGTGCGGACAGTCCAGCAGCCCTTGCACGAAGGAATCCTCGAGCGCCGAGTTGGCGTCGTTGAGCACCCCGGGCAGCTGCCGCACGACGGCGTCGATCAGCACCATCGCGGCAAGCTCTCCGCCCGAGAGCACATAGTCGCCGATCGACAGCTCCTCGTCCACTTCCCGCTGCAAGAGCCGCTCGTCGACGCCCTCGTAACGGCCGGCCAGCAGCACCAGTCCGGGCTGTGCGGCCAACGCCATCACCTTGCGGTGATCGAGCACGCTGCCCTGCGGCGACAGATAGATCACCTTGGGCGCCAGGGCATGTTCTGCCTGGCGCGCCCTGGCCGCCTCGATCGCCTTCTCCAGCGGAGGCCCTTGCATCACCATGCCCGGCCCACCGCCGTAAGGGCGATCATCCACCGCCCGGTAGCTGTTGTCGGCGAAATCCCGCGGATTCCATAGCGTCAGCCGGTAATATCCCTGCTCCTCGGCCCGCCGCGTGACGCCATAGCGCCTCACCGCCTCGAACATCTCGGGAAACAACGTGACGACGTCAAACTCCAGGGTGCGCATCCCCTTCACGGCGCCTAAAAATCCGGCTCCCAATCGACGACGATCCGGCGCTGCGCCAGGTCCACCTCGGAGACGATGGCCGCCACGAAGGGGATCAAGCGCTCGCGGCCCCCGCGGACGACCAAAACGTCGTTGGCGCCGGTCGCAAGCAACCTGTCGACACGCCCCAGCGCAATGCCCTGACGGTTGACGACTGCCAAACCGATCAGGTCGCGCCAGTAATACTCGTCGGCCGCCGCGGCCGGCAGATCCTCCCGCCGGACACTCACCAGCGCCCCGGTGAGGCGGGCGGCGGCATCCCGGTCGGCACAGCCCTCCAGGAGCGCGACTACCGAAGGCCCGTGCACATGGGCCTGGACCACGTCGACCGGCCGGGCCTGCTCGGGCTCGCCGATCCACCAGACGGGGTAGTCCAACAGCGCCCCGGGCGTGTCGGTGTACGGTTTGACCTTGACCCAGCCCTTGACCGCGAACGGGGCGCTCACCTGCCCCATGACGACCAGATCGTCAGCCAGCCGCTTTCGCCCCCGCGCGCTTGACGAGCTTGGCAACCGCATCGCTGACCTGCGCGCCCACGCCCTGCCAATGCGTCACGCGATCGAGGTTGATGCGAAGCGCATCCTGCCCCTCCGGCGCGACCGGGTTGTAGAACCCGAGGCGCTCGATGAAACGCCCATCGCGACGGTTGCGCGAGTCGGCGACCACCACGTTGTAGAACGGACGGTTTCTGGCGCCGCCGCGCGCAAGTCGAATCACAACCATGGCTTCACTCTCACCCACGAATGCTGGAAAAAGACGAGAATTCTACGCCACCCGGCCACCCGCTGGCAAGTCCTTTTTGCGCAACGCGGCGCTGCTCAGCGCAGGCCCGGAAACATGCCGCGCATGGATCGCATCATCTTTCCCATGCCCCCCTTGGCGAGCGTCTTCATCATCTTCTGCGCCTGCTCGAACTGGGCGAGCAGCCGGTTGACCTCCTGGACGCTCACCCCCGCGCCCTGCGCGATGCGGCGCTTGCGGGAGGCCTTGATGATCACGGGGTTGCGCCGCTCGCCCGGGGTCATGGAATTGATGATGCCCTCGAGCCGGGTGATGAGCTTGTCATCCACCTGGGCATTGCCGGCCATCTGCCCCAACTGGCCGGGCAGCTTGTCCAGCAGCGCGCCGACGCCGCCCATCTTCTTCACCTGGATAAACTGCATCTTGAAATCGTCCAGGTCGAAGTCCTTGCCCGACTTGAGCTTCTTGGTAAGCTTGAGGGCCTCTTCCTTGTCGACGCCGCGGGTCGCCTCTTCGATCAAGGACAGGACGTCGCCCATGCCGAGGATGCGCGAGGCCATCCGCTCCGGGTGGAAGGGCTCGAGCCCCGTCAGCTTCTCACCGACGCCCACGAACTTGACCGGCTTGCCGGTGACAAAGCGCACCGACAGCGCGGCGCCGCCGCGCGAATCGCCGTCCAGCTTGGTGAGCACGACGCCGGTCAGCGGCAGAACATCATGGAAGGCCTTGGCGGTGTTCACGGCGTCCTGACCTTGCATGGCGTCCACCACGAAGAGCGTCTCGACGGGATCCAGGGCCACATGGAGCGCCTTGATCTCCGCCATCATCGCCTCATCGATTCCCAGGCGCCCGGCGGTATCGACGATCAGGACGTCCGCGAGCTGCTTGCGCGCGTAGTCGAGCGCGCGCCGCGCGATGGCGACCGGCTGCTCGCCGGGCGCGACGGGAACGAAGTCGGCATCGACCTGCGCCGACAGCACCTTGAGCTGCTCGATGGCCGCCGGCCGATAGACATCGCAACTGACCAGACAGACCTTCTTCTTCCCATTTTCATGAAGCCACTTCGCCAGCTTGCCCGAGGTCGTCGTCTTGCCGGAGCCCTGCAGGCCCGCCATGAGGATCACGGCGGGCGGCGCGGTGTTCAGGTTCAAGGCGGCGTTATGTTCGCCCATGAGGCGCACCAGTTCCTCGTACACGAGCCCCACCAGGGCCTGGCCCGGCGTGAGGCTGGCCGCCACCTCCTGGCCCGTAGCGCGCTCCTTCACGCTGGCAATGAATGCCTTGACCACCGGAAGCGCGACATCGGCTTCGAGTAGCGCGACGCGCACTTCGCGCAGGGCATCGGCGATGTTCGCCTCGGTCAGGCGCGCCTGACCGCGCAGGCTCTTTATGACGCCGCTCAGGCGGCTCGTCAGGGTGTCGAACATGATGATTTCGCTCGTATGGAAGGAGACCCGTTGGCCGGAACAGCTTTGCGGCCAACGGGTCTAGAGTTATACTAAATTTTTCCGCCGATTACCATAATGCAATTGACCATCTCGCTTATCGCCAGCGTGCTCTATGCGGCACTGGGATTCCATTTTGCGCGCACGCGCTTCACCTTGAACCCTCGCCGCTGCCCTTTGCTGCGCCCCACCTGGGAGCAGGTGGCCATTGTCGTTCCCTTGGCGCTCCATGCGCTCGCGCTGTACCACTCCATGGATATCGGAGCGGAGCTCAATCTGGGACTCGGCAACGCCGTCTCGATGATGGCCTTCGCCACCATCGTCATTTACTGGCTCGGCAGCTTCGTCTACGAAGTGGAAGGCCTGCAGGCGCTCATGCTGCCCGTCGCCGCCGTCTGCGTGCTGCTGCCCGCGATCTTCCCGGAATCCGACGACCTGGCCTATGCGGCCTTGCCCGCGTTCCGCATTCACCTGTTCATTTCGGTCCTGGCCTACGGACTGTTCACCATCGCCGCCGCCCATGCCCTGCTGATGGCCTTTATCGAAAGACGGCTGCATCGCGGCGCCATGCCGCTCATGCTGCAGAAGCTGCCCCTGCTGACCCTCGAGAATCTGTTGTTCCGCCTCATCTGGCTGGGTTTTCTCCTGCTCACGGCGACCGTCGTGAGCGGGGTATTCTTCTCCGAGCAGATGTTCGGAAAGCCGCTCGAATTCAATCACAAGATCGTCTTCGCACTGCTCTCCTGGGGCATCTTCGCGGCCCTGCTCGCCGGACGCGCGATCTACGGCTGGCGGGGACGCACAGCCATCCGCTGGACGCTCTCCGGCTTCAGCATGCTCGCGCTCGCCTATCTCGGGAGCAAGTTCGTCCTCGAAGTCATCCTGCACCGCCACTGAGCGCGGTGCGGCCATCCCTTGACAAACCGCTCCCGGTTGTCGAGACTCATCGCATCCCGTTGATTTAGAGGTTCATCGTTGAATGACATCCCGATAGGCGTGTTGCTCGGCGCGCTCGTGGTCCTGCTTCTCCTTTCCGCGTTCTTTTCCACCTCCGAGACCAGCATGATGGCGCTCAACCGCTATCGGCTCAAGCATCTGGCCCGCGAAGGCCATCGCGGCGCCAGGCTGACCTCGGGGCTGCTCGCGCACACCGACAAGCTGCTGGGCGTCATCCTGCTCGGCAACAACCTCATCAATGCCGCCGCCGCGGCGCTCGTCACCGTGATCACCCTGCGCGAGTTCGGCAACGGCGGGCTGGCCTTGACCCTCGCCACGCTGGCCGTCACCTTCGCGATCCTCGTCTTCAGCGAAGTCACGCCCAAGATCCTGGGGGCGGCCTATGCCGAAGCGATCGCCCTCAAGGTGGCCTATGTGCTTGCGCCCCTGCTGCGCCTCGCCTATCCGGTCGTCTGGTTCGTCAACCTGTTCGTGCGGGCGATCCTTTGGCTCCTCCGCCTCACCCCCCCGGCCGGCGAGTCCAACCAGGCCTTGCGCCCGGAAGAACTGCGCACGGCAGTCCTGGAGGCCGGCAGGTATATTCCGGCCCAACACCAGAGCATGTTCCTCAACCTGTTCGAGCTCCAGTCGATCACTGTCGACGATGTCATGACGCCCCGCAGCCAAATCGAAGCCCTGGACATCGAGGCGCCGGTGGAGGTCCTCATCGAGCAACTCGCGACCAGCCACCACACGCGATTGCCCGCGTTCAGGGGCGAACTCAATGAGGTGATCGGCATCATCCATATCCGCCGCGTCATGCACTGGATCCACGCCGGGCCCCTGGACCTGGACACGCTGCGGGAGACGCTGCAGGAACCTTACTTCATCCCCGGCGGCACGCCGCTGCTCCTGCAGCTGCAACATTTTCAGGAAAACCACCGGCGCCTGGGACTCGTCGTGGACGAATATGGAGAACTCATGGGCCTTGTCACACTGGAGGACATCCTCGAGGAGATCGTGGGCGAATTCACGACCCACGGGCCCCAGCAGTCCGGCACCTATCAAAGGCTCGAAGACGGCAGCTTCCTGGTCGACGCGGGCGCCGCCCTGCGCACCCTCAATCGCAAGCTGAAGCTCCACTTCCCGTTGAACGGGCCGAAAACCCTCAACGGCCTGCTGCTCGAGCATCTGCAAGACATCCCCGAAGGCGGCATCAGCGTGAAGATCGCCGGCCATCCGATCGAAATCGTGCAAACCCATGACCGGGTCATCAAGATGGCCCGCATCTTTCCCGCCACCGAGGCGGAAAATGACGGCCCCCGGGCAGACGGCTAAAGGCGCTGCCCCGCCGGCCGTTATTGGGTCATGCAGCGCGCCGGATCTGCGGCGCCGGCCAAGGGTCGCCAGTGCCCGTCGAAACCCATGCCCGGCACGGCCGGCAGCTTTACAAACGAAGTTTGACATAGGCATAATCTGCCTATAATTCCCACGCACTGCGGAAAATAGATGGCCGCCATTCCAAGCAGCATCACGGGTCTTGCCTACGCACTGGTGCAGCACGGGCGCTTGCTGGATGTCGATGCCGAAGACATCCAAAAGCAAGCCACCGCGACCGGCGTCAGCTTCGTTGCCCAGCTGCTGCAGACCAAGAAAATGCAGGCGCTCGAAGTGGCGGAGTTCGCCTCCCAGACCTTTGGCTTCCCCCTGCTCGACCTCGATGCGGTCGATCCCGTCTACCTGCCGGGGGATGCGCTCGAGGCCGGACTTGTCCAGAAGGCGCATGCAGTGGCCCTGCACCGCAGGGCCCACAAGATATTCCTCGCCGTGTCGGATCCCACCAACCTGCAGGCACTCGACGAGATCAAGTTCCAGACCAGCTTGACGATCGAGCCCATCGTGGTGGAAGAAGACAAGCTGACGCGGCTCATCGGGCGCATCGTCGAAGCCTCCGACACCACCCTGAAGAATTTCGTGCAGGAGGACATCGATCTCGAGCTCACGGGCGACGAGGCGCCCACCGCCGATACGGCCGTCGCGGCCGAGGTCGACGATGCCCCGGTCGTCAAGTATCTGCAGAAGATCATGCTCGACGGGATCAACCAGAATGTCTCGGACATCCACTTCGAGCCCTACGAGAAGTTCTATCGCATCCGCTACCGGCGCGACGGCGTGCTCTACGAAATCGCACAGCCGCCTCTCGCGATCAAGGAGAAGATCGCCTCCCGCATCAAGGTCATCTCCAAGATGGATATCTCGGAGAAGCGGGTGCCGCAAGACGGGCGGATGAAGCTCGTGCTCTCCAAGAACCGGGCCATCGACTTTCGCGTGAGCACGCTGCCGACCCTGCACGGCGAAAAGATCGTCATGCGGATTCTCGACCCCTCCAGCGCGCAGCTGGGGATCGAAGCCCTGGGCTACGACGCCGACCAGAAGGAATCCCTGCTTTCGGCCGTGCGCCGTCCTTACGGCATGGTCCTGGTGACCGGACCGACCGGCAGCGGCAAGACCGTCTCCCTCTATACCTGCCTCAACCTCCTCAATGAACCGGGGGTCAACATCTCGACGGCCGAGGATCCGGCCGAAATCAACCTGGCGGGCATCAATCAGGTCAACGTCAACGAGAAGGCCGGCTTGACCTTCGCTTCCGCCTTGCGCGCGTTTCTGCGCCAGGATCCCGACGTCATCATGGTGGGCGAGATCCGCGACCTGGAAACCGCCGACATCGCGATCAAGGCGGCGCAGACGGGCCATATGGTCCTGTCGACGCTGCACACCAACGATGCGCCCACGACCCTCACGCGCCTGATGAACATGGGCGTGGCGCCCTTCAATATCGCCTCATCGGTCTCGCTGATCACGGCCCAGCGCCTCGCGCGCCGCCTGTGCAGCTGCAAGCAGCCCCTCGACGTCCCGCGCGAGGCCTTGCTGCGTGCCGGCTTCTCCGAAGAGCAGCTGGAGGGCTCGTGGCCCGTCTACGGCCATGTCGGCTGCGACCTGTGCGCCGGCACCGGATACAAGGGACGGGTGGGCATCTATCAGGTGATGCCCATTTCCGAGGAGATGACCCGCATCATCATGAAGAACGGCACCGCCCTCGACATCGCCGACCAGGCGCGCCGCGAGGGCGTCCGCGACCTGCGCCAGTCGGGGTTGCTGAAGGTCATGGCGGGCGTCACCTCCCTGGAGGAAGTGGAAGCGGTCACCAACGAATAAGGACTGAACACATGGCAGTCGCGAAACTGGCAAAGGCCGCTCCCAAGGCGGTGCGCAAAGAGATCCCCTTCCACTGGGAAGGGCTCGACAAGAAAGGCAAGAAGGTCAGCGGGGAGATGCTCGCCAGCGGCGATGCGCTGGTCAACGCCACCTTGCGGCGGCAGGGCATCAAGGTACTCAAGGTCAAGAGGCAAAGCGCCTTCGGCAAGGGCAAGAGGATCAAGGAGGCCGACATTTCCTTGTTCACCCGCCAACTGGCGACCATGATGAAGGCCGGCGTCCCCCTGCTCCAGGCCTTCGACATCGTGGCCAAGGGCCATGCCAATCCGGCGGTCCAGCGCCTGCTGGGCTCGATCAAGTCGGACATCGAATCCGGCTCCAGCATGGCGCAAGCGTTTTCCAAGTATCCCGTGTACTTCGACACCCTGTTTTGCAATCTCATCCATGCCGGCGAACAGGCGGGGATCCTGGACACGGTGCTCGAGCGGCTCGCCACCTATAAGGAGAAGATCCTCGCCATCAAGGGCAAGATCAAGTCGGCGATGATCTATCCGATCTCCGTGATCGTCGTGGCCTTCGTCATCACGACGATCATCATGCTTTTCGTCATTCCCGCGTTCAAGAACCTGTTCTCGAGCTTCGGCGCCAATCTGCCCGCGCCGACCTTGGTGGTCATCGCCATCTCCGATTTCTTCGTCCATTACTGGTGGCTCATCTTCGCCGCCCTGGGCGGCGGCCTATGGGGCTTCTTCTATGCCTGGAAGCGCTCGAAGCCCATGCAGCGGGTCATGGACCGGCTTTTCCTGCAGATCCCCATCTTCGGCCCGGTGATCGAGAAGGCGACGATCGCGCGCTGGACACGCACCCTGTCCACCATGTTCGCCGCCGGCGTGCCGCTCGTCGAGGCCCTGGATTCGGTCGGGGGCGCGGCCGGGAACATTATCTTCCTGGAAGCGACCAAGAAGATACAGTCGCAGGTGAGCACGGGCACGAGCCTGACGGTCGCCATGCAGGACAGCAACCTGTTCCCCAACATGGTGTTGCAGATGGCGGCCATCGGCGAGGAATCGGGCTCGCTGGACGCCATGCTCAGCAAGGTTGCGGACTTCCTGGAAGCGGATGTCGACGATGCGGTGGAAGGCTTGAGCAGCCTGATGGAGCCCATCATCATGGTGGTCCTGGGCACGCTCATCGGCGGTCTCGTGATCGCCATGTACCTGCCTATCTTCAAGATGGGTTCGGCCGTTTGACGGCCGGGCCCGCGCGGCCCCGAAGGCCGCGCGCAGCCCTTTGGGCAACGAAAGGGACCCTGGTCGGCCTATGACCCTATTGGACCTACTCAGACAGGACAGCCATGCGTTCGTCGGGCTGAGCGTTTTGATCGGCTTGCTGATCGGCAGCTTTCTCAATGTCGTGATTCACCGCCTGCCCCGGATGCTCGAACGCGAATGGGCGGCCCAATGCGGCGCCCTCAACGAACAGCTGGCAGCCGGCGGACCGCTCGCGGCACCTTACAATCTCGTCGTGCCGCGCTCGGCCTGTCCGTCCTGCCATCGCCCCATCGGGGCATGGGAAAACATTCCGGTTTTAAGCTATCTCTGGCTGCGCGGCCGCTGCGCCGGCTGCCGCGCCCCCATCGGCGTGCGCTACCCCGCGGTCGAGATCGCCTGTGCGGCGGCGGCCGGCTACCTGGGTGCCCACTTCGGCTTCAGCGTCACCGCCGCGGCGGCGATGGTCTTCGTCTTCGCGCTCATCGCCCTGAGCGTCATCGACTTCGACACTCAGCTGCTGCCCGACAGCATCACGCAGCCCTTGCTGTGGGCGGGCCTCCTGGTCAACCTGTGGGGCGTCTTCGTCCCGCTGCGCGCAGCCGTGATCGGCGCGGTCGCCGGCTATCTGACGCTGTGGTCGATCTATTGGCTGTTCAAGCTGGCGACCGGCAAGGATGGCATGGGATTCGGCGATTTCAAGCTGCTCGCCGCCATCGGCGCCTGGCTGGGCTGGCAGATGCTGCCCCTCGTCATCCTCCTGTCGTCGATCACCGGCGCGATCGTGGGCGTGGCCCTGATCGCCGTCGCCAAGCGCGGCCGTCAAATGCCCATCCCGTTCGGCCCCTACCTGGCGGCGGGCGGCTTGGTGGCCATGCTGTGGGGCGCAGCGCTCACCCGCGCCTATCTGGGCGGGTCATGAGCGGGAAGCCTAGGCCCTATGCCGTCGGCTTGACGGGCGGCATCGGCTGCGGGAAAAGCACCGTCGCGGCTTTGTTCGAAGGGCTGGGCGCCGGGATCGTCGACACCGACGCCATTGCCCACGAACTCACCGGGACGGGATGCGCGGGCACCGTGCGCATCGAAGCCGAATTCGGCCCTGCCTACATCAGGCCGGACGGCGCTGTCGACAGGGCACGCCTGCGCGAGCATGTCTTCGCCGATGACTTGGCCTTGAAGCGGCTCGAGGCGCTGCTGCATCCGCCCATCCGCGACGAGGTGATCCGCCGCCTGGCGCTGCTGCGTGCCCCCTACGCCGTGATCGTCGTGCCTTTGCTGTTCGAAACCGGCGCCTATCATGACCTTGTGGACCGGACGCTGGTGGTGGATTGCACCGAGGCGCAGCAAGTCGAGCGGCTTGAGACGCACCGCGGTCTGTCGCCTGAGAGCATTGCGTCGATCCGGGCCCATCAGTGGACCCGCGCGCAGCGGCTCGCGGCCGCCGATGATGTCATCGACAACAGCGGCGATGGACACACCCTCGCCCAACAGGTCAGGCGCCTGCACGCGGATTACCTGACGCGCGCGCATTAGAACGCATGCGTGACGCGCCGTGCGCTCTCGGGTACCTTATACGGGTACGCTAAATATTTGCGCTTGCGGGAGATTTCCATTATCGTTGCAAGCAGTTCCGAATATCGTGCCGACTCTGCCCGGTACCTTGAGCCGGCGGAAGGCCCTCACCTTAATGCGCAGAACATCGGCTCGTGATTAGCTACGAATATCCCCTCAACGAGCGCATCCGCACGCTGCTGCGCCTGGAAGACCTGTACGACAAGTTTCGGCACTTCTCGGCGCTGACGGGCAGCCTTGAACACCATGTGGCCATGCTCTCGCTGTTCGAAATCCTCGAAGCCGCCAGCCGCGGAGACCTGAAGTCGGACCTGCTGCAGGAACTGGAGCGGCAGAAGGCCGTTCTGGAGGCCCTTCGCAACAATCCGGACGTCGCCGAGGATGCGCTGCACGACCTGCTCTCCGACGTCGACCGCACGTTGGGGGGCCTGCGCGGCATGCCTGGAAAGGTCGGGCAGCACCTGCGCGAGAACGACTGGCTCATGAGCATCAAGCAGCGCACCGGCATCCCCGGGGGGGTATGCGAGTTCGACTTGCCCACCTACCATTTCTGGCTGCACCAGGATCAGGCATTGCGGCGCCAGGAGCTGTCCGAGTGGATCGCACCGATGCTGCCGATCTATGAAGGCTTGAGCATCGTGCTCCGGGTATTGCGCGAGAGCGGGCGGGTCAGCCACCTGCTCGCGCGCAGCGGCGTCTACCAGCAGATGCTGGCCGGACGCCTGGCGCAGATGCTGCGCATCAGCCTCGACCACACCTTGCCGTGCATTCCAGAAATCAGCGCCAACAAATACATGATCAACGTCCGCTTCACCACCTTGGAAGGCACCCAGCGTCACCGCGTATGCGATCGCGACGTGCCGTTCGATCTGTTCTTCTGCAACCTGTAACCGGCCTGCGCAAAGCCGCCTGCGAACGATGAAGCCGCCCAGACGCCTCGTCCCCTGCCCCACCTGCAACCGCCCCGCCGCGTGGGATCCGGACAACCGCTTTCGCCCGTTCTGCTCCGAGCGCTGCAAGCTCATCGACCTCGGGCAATGGGCCCAGGACCGCTACGCCATTCCCCTCGCGCAAGAGCTGCCCCCTCCCCCCGAAGACGCGCCTTGGGGGAATTAGGGGCGCCATCAGGGCGCTTCGAACACCCCCCATTGGGCGCGCGTGCGGGCGGCGCCGCCCGTTTTCGCGCTGGCCGGGCTTCCTTCTTGGACGACACGGCATTCCGCGCCATGCGGTCGTGCGATCACGACAGCGGTGCGCACGGCTGCCGGGAAACCTGCATGATCTCCGACACCTTGTTGCCCGGCGCGGCGTGCGCATCGCGTTCGTCAAGGAGCAGCTGACCTTCACCGGCGAGGATTCGCCGCTGGCAAACCTGATCCGCTCGGTGAGGGACGCGTTCGCGGGATTCGAGCGCCCCCTGATCCGCGAGCGGCAGCGCGAGGGGATCACGCCCGCTCGGCAGCGCGGGTCCCACCGGGGTCGCAAGAAGGCGCTCGCGCCGGAGCGGGTGACCGCGCTGCGCCGTCGCGCCGCTGCCGGCGAGAAGAAGGCGAAACCGTCCGCGAGTTCGGCATCAGCCGCGAAACCCTTTACCAGTACCCGAAAACGGACGACTGACCATGCCGCGCCGTTCCATCCTGTCCGCCACCGAGCGGCCAGTGTGCTCGCCCTGGCCGAGCCGGACGACCTGATCCCTTTCTACTGCGTTGACCCATCCGACCTGGCGCGGCTCCGGCAACGCCGGGGCGACGCCAAGCGGATCGGCGTCGCCGTGCAACTTGCCTTGTTGCGCTATTCGGAGTACGCGCTGAGAAGCGACAGAAATTGCCGGGGCCGATCAACGAATGGGGCGCTCGGCAGACGCGGGCCGAGGCGAGCACCTGGGAAACGCATGGTGAGCGCGACGAGACGCGGCCGGCTCGCCCACGCTTCGGATGGGCCACCAAGACGTTCCCTTGGCATGCAATCGCCACATCGAGGTCGATCGCCGGCTGCGGGTTATCCTGCGCGAAAAAGCCGAGCGGCTCCACCCGCATCGCCGGGGCGGGCCGCGGCCAGCGCACTATCACTGATGGCCGCTCTCGCGGGCGCGGCGCCGCCGTCCGGCCGGCTCGTCGGGCGGCTGTGGCGCAACGTCGAACACGAGGACAGCCACTCCCTCCAGGGGTACGGCACCCTGCAGGAACGGATCCCCGGGCTAACGGAATACTTCGCCTTCTACGACGGCGAGCGGCCCCACCTGGCCTTGGGCTATCGGACACCCGGCGCTGTGGATGCCACCCGCCAAGGCGGCGGGGCGATGGTCGTCGACAAGTACGGAAAGGAAGAAACGGGGCAGCGCCGACCCGCTGCATGCGACGGGTGCGCACCAGCGTACCCTCGAGCAATGACTGTCTCGACACAAAGGGCCACCTTACCGGCCTTCCCCGCGGGCCTCACGGCGTGGCGGAAAAAGGGATCGCCGTCCGGCGTCCGTCGAGGTCGAGGGTGAGGATCCAGTCGCTGCGCCCGGCCACGCACGCAGGCAGCAGGATATGCCCAACGAAGCGGCCCGGCCCCATCGGCAGGAGTCGGTAGCGATTCGGGCCCATATCCATGCCCACCATGGAAAATTGCGCTTGCGCCTGCCGCACCGACGGCGCAACGACCTCCAGATCCACGGGCGCGAGCGCGCTGGGTCGATGCGAGAAGCGCACCCGGACCGGGTGGCCGGGCGTCCCGATCGCGCAGCCTCGCGTAAGGTCGGGGCAGGTCGCATGAGCGAGGCCTGCCGGCGCGCTGCCCGCGCGGTGAAGCATGGCAAAGCCCAAGGCAAGGGCCGCCGCCAGGACGAAAAGCATCGCCCGTCTCATGGGCTTTTCTCCGCGCGGGCGCCGGCCGCCGCGTTCGCCCAGGCCCCCCGCAGCATCGCCACGCCGTGCGCACCCGCCGTGCGCGCCCGCACGAGATCTCCATGCCCCAAGCCCCCGATCGCATAGACCGGCATCGGACACTCCCGGGCCAGGTCGGCGAAGCGCTCCCAGCCCAAGCCGGCCTGGCCGGGATGGGTCGCGGTCTCGCGGACCGGACCGAGGACGACATAATCAAGCTTGAGCGCGGCCGCCCGCGCCATTTCCTCGCGATCGTGCGCCGAGGCCCCGCAGTAGGGAAAATCGGGCCGCGCCGTGAGGGTCGCAAGCATGCGGGCCGGAAGATGGACCCCGTCCAGCCCGAGGGCGTGCGCCAGCTCCACGTCGCCATTGAGGATGACCCGCGCGCCGTGATCGCGCGCGCGGCTGGCGACCTCCCGGGTCAGCCGCTCGAGGCGATCCCGGTCCAAGCCCGGCTCGCGCACCTGGATCAGGCGCAGGCCACCGGCCAACGCGCCTTCCAGCGCGCGCAGGAAGGGTGCCCCCCCCATCCCTGCCGCCGCGCTCACG
The DNA here is from genome assembly GCA_021788645.1 of Pseudomonadota bacterium. Taxonomy (GTDB): domain Bacteria; phylum Pseudomonadota; class Gammaproteobacteria; order Burkholderiales; family JAKAFK01; genus JAKAFK01. Next base: position 7,308 of record JAJYKK010000018.1, on the reverse strand, counting down.
CCGCACTCAAGAGGCAGCCGCAGCGCATGCACGATGGGCTGGTTGGCCGGCAGCAGCGGGGCAATGTCGAGGGCGTCGAGGCGTTGCCAGGACAGCATCTGGCGTTCCCGGCCGAACGGCTCGCCCGTCCAATCGACGACCCGATGGAAATGCAGCCTGACCGTGGCATGGGGATAGGCGAAAACGCGGGTCACCCAAGGATAAGCGATCTTGACCCGGATGCCCAGCTCTTCCTCGAGCTCGCGCCCGAGCGCCTGCCCCGTGTCCTCCCCAGGCTCGAACTTGCCCCCGGGGAACTCCCAGAAGCCCGCGTAGGCCTTGCCTTCAGGGCGACGGGCGAGAAGGACGCGGCCATCGGGGCGCTCCAAGATCGCGGCCGCGACATCGACGGCGCCGCCCGCGCTCATTTGCGCATACCGAGCCGCAACCGTCCCGCATAGTCGCGCGCGAACTGCCAGGCGGCCCGCCCGCTGCGCGAACCGCGCGCGAGCGCCCACTGCAGCGCGGCCTCGCGCATCGCCTTGCGCGCGCGGGCGGGCACCCGAAGCTCGCGCGCCCAGTGCTCGACGATGGCCAGGTACGACTCCTGGTCGAAGGGATAGAAGGAAACCCACAGGCCGAAGCGCTCGGACAGGGAAATCTTCTCCTCCACCCCCTCGCTGGGATGCACCTCCTCGCCGACGTGGCGCGTCTCGAGATTGTCCGCCATAGACTCGGGCATCAAATGGCGCCGGTTGGAGGTCGCGTAGATCAGGAGGTTCTCGGCAGGCGAGGCGATCGACCCGTCCAGCGCCACCTTCAGCGCCTTGTAGCCGGGCTCGGCGGCCTCGAACGAGAGGTCATCGCAGAAGACGATGAAGCGTTCGGGGCGGGCGCCGATCAGCGCCGCGAGGTCGGGCAGGTCGGTAAGGTCCTGCCGGTCCACTTCGATGAGGCGGAGCCCGCGGCCGGCGTATTCGTTGAGCAAGGCCTTCACCAGCGAGGACTTGCCGGTGCCCCGCGCGCCGGTCAGGAGCACGTTGTTGGCCGGCCAGCCTGCCACGAACTGACGCGTATTCTCGTCCACGCGGCGCTTTTGCGCATCGATGCCGCACAGATCGCCCAGCCGGATATGATGCGGATGGGCCACCGCCTGGAGGGATGCGCCGCGCGCGTCGCGGCGCCAGCGGAAGGCCGTGTGGGCGGCGAAGTCCGGCACGGCGGCGGGGGCGAAGTTCATCGCCTCGATCCGGTCAAGCAGTTGCCCGGCGCGCTGCAACAGCGCGTGCAGGGCGCTCGGCCATCCGTCCGCCGCGGCGCCCGGCGTCTTAGGTGCGGTACTCGGCATTGATCTTGACATAATCGTAGGAGAAGTCGCAGGTCCACACCGTGGTCGAGTGCGTGCCGCGCTCGAGTTCGACGCGCACCGTGACCTCCTCCTCGCGCATGATCCGCTGCCCGTCCTCCTCGCGATAGCTCGGCGCACGCCCCCCGTGCTGCGCAACCAGCACGTCCCCCAGATACACCCGGATCTTGTCGACCTCGAGTTCGGGCACGCCGGCATAGCCAATCGCCGCCAGGATGCGGCCCAGATTGGGATCGGAGGCGAAGAACGCGGTCTTGACCAGCGGCGAGTGGGCGATCGCATAAGCCACCCGGCTCACTTCGTCCGCGCTCTTGCCGCCGCAGACCCGGATCGTGATGAACTTGGTCGCCCCCTCCCCGTCGCGCACGATCGACTGGGCCAGCGCGATGGCCACCTCGGTGATGGCGCTTTGCAAGGCGATGTACTCATGCCCGCCCAATTCCGTGATCTCGGGCATGTCGGCCCGGCCGGTCGCGATCATCACGCAGGCATCGTTGGTCGACGTGTCGCCGTCCACGGTGACCCGGTTGAAGGACAGCTTGACCGCATGGCGCAGCATCCGCTCCAGCAGGTCCTGCGACACGCGGGCGTCGGTGGCGAGGAAGCCCAGCATGGTGGCCATGTTCGGATGGATCATGCCGGACCCTTTGGCGATGCCGGTCACGGTTACCGTCGCACCCGCCAGGATGATTTGCTTGGACAGCCCCTTGGGCACCAGGTCGGTGGTCATGATGGCGTTCGCCGCCCCCAGCCAGCGGTCGTTCGCCAGGCCGGCGACGCAGGCCGGCAGGCCCGCGCGGATGCGCTCCACCGGCAGCATCTCCATGATCACGCCGGTGGAAAACGGCAGCACCTGATAGGGCTCGCAGCCCAGGAGGGCGGCCACGTCGGCGCACGTCGCCCGGGCCGCCGCGAGGCCGGCCTCGCCGGTCCCGGCATTGGCGTTGCCGGTATTGACCACCAGCGCGCGGATCGGATGCCCCCCGGCAAGATGCGCGCGGGCAACCGTGACCGGAGCGGCGCAGAAGCGGTTTTGCGTGAAGACCCCCGCCACCCGCGCGCCATCGTCCAGCGCCATGAGCAGGAGATCGTCGCGGTTCGGCTTCTTGACGCCCGCCTGGGCGATGCCGAGGCGCAAGCCCTCGATGGGCAGCAGCGCTCCCGGTGCGGGAGCCGTCAGGTTCACGGGCATGATCGCGTCCTCCGGAAAGACAAGGGCACCGCCGTTACGCGCGCGCGTGGGCTCGCGTCAGCTGAGTTTTCCATGGCACTGCTTGTACTTCTTGCCTGAACCGCAGGGGCACGGGTCATTGCGGCCCACCTTCTCGCCCGCCCGCCGGATCGGCTGCGGCGCGAGCGCCTCCTGTTCCTCCGCCGGCTCCGCCGTCAAGGCCTCCTCGAAGGACGCATGCTGATAGCGCACATGGATGGGTTCGGGCGCCTCCATCGCCTCCACGTCGGCGCTCGAGCGGACCTGCACGGTCATGACGATCTGCGTGACCTCCCGCTTGATCCCGTCGAGCATGGCCGCAAACAGTTCGAAGGCCTCGCTCTTGTAGGCCTGTTTCGGGTCCTGCTGCGCGTAGCCGCGCAGATGGATGCCCTGCCGCAGATGGTCGAGCGCCGCGAGGTGCTCGCGCCAGAAGGAGTCCAGGGTCTGCAGCATGATGGCGCGCTCGAACGAGCGCATCACGTCAGCGCCGCCCTCGGCGCACTTGCGGTCATACTGCGCCTGCGCCTCCTGGACGATCCGCTCGCGCAGCACCTCTTCGTGCATCTCCTCGTCGGCATCGAGCCACTTCCGAATCGGCAGATCCAACTGGAGCTCGGCCGCCAGGGTCTTTTCCAGGCCGGGGATATCCCACTGCTCCTCCACGCTTTGCGGCGGCACATGCGCGCCGATCAGCTCGCCCACCACGTCTTCGCGCATCGCGCGGATCATCTCGGAGATGTCCTCCGTGGCAAGCAGGTCGTTGCGCTGCTGGTAGATCACCTTGCGCTGATCGTTCGATACGTCATCGTACTCGAGCAACTGCTTGCGGACATCGAAATTGCGCGCTTCCACCTTGCGTTGCGCGTTCTCGATGGCTCGGTTCACCCAGGGATGCTCGATGGCCTCGTTTTCAGGCATTTTGAGGCGCGACATCATGGCGGCCACGCGGTCGGAGGCGAAGATGCGCAGCAGCGGATCGTCCAGCGCCAGGTAAAAGCGGCTGGATCCCGGATCGCCCTGCCGCCCCGCACGCCCGCGCAGCTGGTTGTCCACGCGGCGCGACTCGTGCCGTTCCGTTCCGACGATGTGCAGGCCGCCATGGTGCAGCACCTCGTCGTGGCGCTCGCGCCATTCGGCCTTCAGCGCGGCGGTGCGCGCGGCCTTGTCGTCCGGGCTCAGGGCGCCGTCGGCCGCCACCGCGTCCAAATCGGCCGAGATGTTGCCGCCCAGCACGATATCCGTGCCGCGGCCAGCCATGTTGGTGGCGATGGTGATCATCTTCGGGCGCCCGGCCTGCGCCACGATGTCGGCTTCACTGGCGTGCTGCTTGGCGTTGAGCAGCTGGTGCGGCAGCTTCTCCCGGGTGAGGAGTTCCGACAGGAATTCGTTGTTTTCGATCGAGGTGGTGCCCACCAGCACCGGCTGGCCCCGGGTATAGCAGTCCTTGATGTCCTCGATGACGGCGTGGTACTTTTCCTTCGTCGTGCGAAATACCTGGTCCATGCGGTCTTCGCGGATCATGGGCCGGTGGGTCGGGATCACCACCGTCTCGAGCCCGTAGATTTCCTGGAATTCATAGGCCTCGGTGTCGGCCGTGCCGGTCATCCCGGCCAGCTTCTCGTACATGCGGAAGTAGTTCTGGAAGGTGATCGAGGCGAGCGTTTGGTTCTCCTTCTGGATCTTCACCCCCTCCTTGGCCTCCACGGCCTGGTGCAGGCCTTCCGACCAGCGGCGGCCGGCCATCAGGCGCCCGGTGAACTCGTCGACGATGACCACCTCCCCTTGCTGCACCACGTAATGCTGGTCGCGGTGGTACAGGGCGTGCGCGCGCAAGCCGGCATACACATGGTGCATGAGCGTGATGTTGGCCGCGTCGTACAGGCTTCCGCCGGGGGAGAGCAAGCCGGCCTGCGCCAACAGCTGCTCAGCCTTCTCGTGTCCTTCCTCGGTCAGCACCACTTGGTGCGCCTTCTCGTCGACCGAGTAATCGCCCGGCCCGTCCTCGGTCGCCTGGCGGGTCAGCTTCGGGATCAGCTTGTTGACCCTCTGGTAGAGATCGATGTTTTCGTCGGACTGACCGGAAATGATGAGCGGCGTGCGCGCCTCGTCGATCAAGATCGAGTCGACCTCGTCCACGATGGCGTAGGTGAGCCCGCGCTGCACCTTCTCGCTCAGCTGGAAGACCATGTTGTCGCGCAGGTAGTCGAAGCCGAATTCGTTGTTCGTGCCGTAAGTGATGTCGGCGGCGTAGGCCCGCTGCTTCTCCTCGTGTCCGAGCTGAGCCAGGTTGACGTCGACCGACAGCCCCAGAAACTGGTGAACGCGGCCCATCCATTGGGCATCACGGGAGGCCAGGTAGTCGTTCACCGTCACGATATGGACGCCCTTTCCGGCCAGGGCGTTCAGGTACGCGGGCAGCGTCGAGACCAGCGTCTTGCCTTCCCCGGTGCGCATCTCGGCGATCTTCCCGGCGTGCAGGACCATGCCGCCGATCAGCTGGACATCGTAATGGCGCATCGACAGCGCGCGCCGTCCGGCCTCGCGCACCGCCGCGAAGGCTTCGGGCAAAAGCGCATCGAGCGAGGCCCCGTCCTGATGGCGCCGCTTGAAGACGTCCGTCCTGGCCCGCAGCTCGGCATCCGACAACTTCTGCAGTTCGGGCTCCAGCGCGTTGATGCGCTGGACGGTTTGCATGTATTGCTTGACCAGCCGCTCATTGCGGCTGCCAAACACCTTCTTGAGCAAAGTGGCGATCATCGGATCTCGATTTCAGCAATCATCATCTCTAAGGGGCCTACGCGCGAACGCCCCCTGGAGGCGCCTCGAGGGGGCGTTCGGTCAGGTCGCGCAAGGGGTCCGGAGGCGCAATCCTTTCCATGGACCACAGGCTCGCGCGCAGGTTCAGTGCGCCGCAGCATCACGCCGGCCACAGGCTTCTCAGGGCGTGCACCCGGCGGCCGTACGCCGCCTCGCCGTAACAATCAAATCGATTTATATTAACACAAACAGAGGCTTCATGGACGGCCGGCGCGGGTCATCGCCGCCCGACGGCGCAGGACATGCCATAATAGTCCCGCCGTCTTGGGGAAATCCTGCGAGACGGCGCGGGGCCGGGCGCATCGGCCCCGATTCGAGCGGCTTGCTCCTCAACCTTCTGCCCGGGACTGCCATGTCAGCCAAACGGCTCAGCGATCTGTTCAACGGGTCGGCCAATCTTTCGGCGCTGGTCGCGGCGGCCCGTCGGCTCGACGAGGCCAATCGAACGCTGCGCGCGGTCGTGCCCGAGTTGGCACCGTTTTGCCGGATCGGCCACCTTACCGCCGAGACCATGGTCATTTTCGCCGCCAGCGGGGGGGTCGCCGCAAAGCTGCGGCAGCAGCTGCCCAGCCTTCAGCGACGGCTGGAAGGCCTGGGTCTTCGGACGAGCGCCCTTCGGGTCGAGGTGCGCCTCGACAGGCCCCGCGCGGCAACCGCCCAGCGCCAACCGAACACGCTCACCCCCCACGCGGTTGCAGCCCTACGGACCCTTGCGGCCACCCTTCCGGCCTCTTCCCTGAGGCACGCCTTGGAATCCATGATCGGCCATCATGGGGACGGGCCAACGGACCGGGAGCCGTGACGGGCGCGAAAGACCCTCAGGCCAACTGGCCTTGCAGCTTGAGGTGCGCCAGGGGCGCCTCTTCGGAACGATCGTAGGTCACGTATTCCCAGGCCTCGGTATCGGCCAGCAGGGCACGTGCCAAGCGGTTGTTCAGCGCGTGTCCCGACTTGCAGCCGCTAAAGGCGCCCACCGGAAGGTGCCCCAGCAGATAAAGGTCGCCGATCGCATCGAGCACCTTGTGCTTGACGAATTCATCCTCGTAGCGCAACCCATCGCTGTTCAGGATGCGAAACTCATCCATCACGATGGCATTGTCGAGGTTGCCGCCCAAGGCCAGGCCTTGCGCGCGCAGCATTTCGACATCCTGCATGAAGCCGAACGTCCGTGCCCTAGAGATCTCCTTGATATAGGAGGTGGATGCGAAATCGACCGTCACGGCCTGCGCCGTGTGATCGAGCACGGGATGGTGAAAGGCGATATTGAAGGTGAGCTTGAATCCCTCAAACGGGTCGAAGCGCGCGCGCTTCTCACCGTCGGCCACTTCCACGGACTTCTTGATCCGGATGAACTTCTTGGGTGCCGGCTGTTCCTGCACCCCGGCCGACTGCAGGAGAAACACGAACGGCGCGGCGCTGCCGTCCATGATCGGAACCTCGGCGGCCGTCAGGTCCACATAGGCGTTGTCGATCGACAAGCCGGCAAACGCCGACATGAGATGCTCGATGGTTTGCACCTTGACGCCCGCCCGCTCCAGCGTGGTCGACAAGCGGGTGTCGCCGACGTGATGCGGCACGGCCGCAATCTCCACGGGCTGCGCCAGATCGGTCCGGCGAAACACGATGCCCGTGTTGGGCGCGGCCGGGCGCAACGCCAACGCCACCTTGGCGCCGGTATGCAGTCCGACGCCGGTGGTCTGAATAACGTTCTTCAACGTGCGCTGCTTGATCATCGCGATCGCCATCTTCCCCCTGCGGGACGTGCCTCTCGCTCCCGCGAGCGCGCAGTGTACCACACCGCGCCCCTTTGGGCGAGGACTGGCCCTGGCCCCCAGCAATTCTCAATGTGACCACGCTGACCCGCGCGGCTGGGATTTCGGTCGGTCGATGACGTAGGGGGCTGGACAAAAGCCGCGCGCTGTTGTATAACGTC
>JAJYKK010000081.1 GCA_021788645.1 Pseudomonadota bacterium | reverse complement strand
TGCCGCGGTCGAGTCCCGCTTTCGCCGCCCCATTCGGCAGAAACTCGCCCGGGCGGTCCGGATCGGGTTTCGCCTTCGGGGCGCGGCTCATGTTCTTGACGTCCAACTCCTCGGTCCCCAGGAAGGCGAACGTGGAGACGAGCAGCGCCGTGCGCTTGTGGTAAAAGTCGTGTCGCTGCCAGGCGATCTTGGAATGGATGGCGCGGAGCTGCCCATGCCGGCGCTTGAGCCTGGCGTTGTGCCGTTCGCGGGGAAGCGGGGCTTCCGGAGCCATCCCGAAGCGCGCCTTGAGCGTCGTTTCTTCCGCGCTGATCGTCCGCTGCAGGGTCTTGATCGACTCGTGTGGTGCCGCGACCGCTTGATGTATGACGGAATTTTCGTGGGCGCCTTGAGGGTATGGCTCACCACTTTGGCTAACCGGCATTCTGGCAGTCGCTAAACCAGCTGTCGAATCAACCGGATAGCTTAGTGGCGGAGAGGGGGGGATTCGAACCCCCGTGCCGGGAAACCCGACCATCTGATTTCGAGTCAGCGCCGTTATGACCGCTTCGGTACCTCTCCGGAGGCCTGCATTCTAGCAGTTTCCGCCCCGATTGTTTAGACAAAAAAATATTTACAAAGCATAAAAATTTCCCCACACTGGGCGCCATGCTCGACATGCGCCTTCGCACTCCATGGTCGTCCTGCCTTGCCGCCGCGCGCATCTCGCTTTGTCTGGCATTGTGCTTGACCCTTGCCTCTTGCGGGCCACGCCAGAAACCCGTGCCCCCCGTCACCGAGAGCGGACAGCTGGTGGTCATCACGCGCAATAGTCCAACCACCTACTTCGAGAACGCCCAAGGACAGGAAGTCGGCCTGGAGCATGACTTGGTGGCGCTTTTCGCCAAGCAACTCGGCGTCCCCGTCCGCTTCATCGTCGCCACCCGCTTCGACGCCATTCTTCCGGCCATCGCGGCAGGCCAAGCGAATCTGGCGGCCGCCGGACTCACCATCACCCCGCAACGATCACGGGAAGTGCGCTTCGGCCCTCCTTACCAAACCGTGCAGGAAGTGGTGGTCTACAATACCGACTTTGCCAAGCCCCGCAGCATCGCCGATCTGGTCGGGAAGGACATCGAGGTGGTCGCGGGCAGCAGCTACGTCCGAACCCTCGAAAAGCTGCGGCAGCAGTATCCGGGCCTGCGCTGGCACGCGATCCCGACCGAAGAAAGCGAGGAATTGCTCGGCCGGCTAGCCAAAGGCGATACCGACTACGTCATCGCGGACTCCGACGTATTTGCCATGGCCCGAATTCTCCACCCGAACCTGGCCATCGGCCTCGTCCTGGCCCCCCGCGACGAGCTCGCATGGGCCTTCCCCAAGCACGGCGACGGGGGGCTCTATCAAAAAGCCCAGAAATTTTTCCAGGAAATCGCTCGCAACGGCACGCTGACGCGGCTCCTGAACCGCTATTACGCCCACCTGAAGGCGGTCAGCCCCCCGGATGTTGCGGGATTCTTCCAGAAGCTCGACAAGACGCTCCCGAAGTACCTGCCGTTCTTCGAGGAAGCTCAGGATGCGACGGGCATTGATTGGCGGCTATTGGCGGCCATCGCCTACCAGGAATCGCAATGGGATCCCCTCGCGACGTCTCCCACCGGCGTCCGCGGGATCATGATGCTCACCAACGCCACCGCCGATCAGATGGACGTCAAGAACCGCCTGGAACCCGGCCCGAGCATCCTGGCGGGGGCCCGCTATTTACTGTCCCTCAAGCACGCCGTTCCTGGCAGGATCAAGGAGCCCGATCGCATGTGGCTTGCCCTGGCCGCGTACAATGTGGGCTTCGCCCACCTGGAAGATGCGCGCATTCTGGCCCAACGCATGAGGCTCAATCCGGATTCCTGGGCCGACGTGGCCTCCGTGCTGCCTCGCCTGTCCGAAACGAAATATTATTCCACCCTCAAGCACGGTTACTGCCGCGGTGGCGAGGCGGTCGCCTTCGTCGCCAACATCCGCACCTACTACGACATCCTCACGCGCATGAACCCGCACGCAGCCTCCGCCCCCCCATCGCTGACGGCAGCGCTTGGCGATACCCGGTTGGGGCACCAGCCGACGCCCTTCAACCTCGCGTGGCCTCTGCCCCCGCAGAAATTTTCTCTGCCCCGCCGAGATATTCCCTAAGCCTGGTGGGCACCGTGACGCTTCCATCGGCGTTCTGGTAGTTCTCCAAAACGGCGACCAGCGTGCGCCCCACGGCGAGGCCGGATCCGTTCAAGGTGTGCAGCAACTCCGGTCGGCCCTTGTCATTGCGGTAACGGGCCTGCATCCGGCGCGCCTGGAACGCCTCGAAGTTGCTGCACGACGAAATCTCCCGGTAGGTATTCTGCGCGGGCAGCCACACCTCGATGTCGTAGGTCTTGGCACTCGAGAACCCCATGTCGCCCGTGCACAGCGTGACCACCCGATAGGGCAGATCCAGCGCCGTAAGGATCGCCTCCGCGTGCCCCAACAACGCCTCCAGCGCCTCGCTGGAGCGGCTCGGCTCCACCATCTGCACAAGTTCGACTTTCTCGAACTGATGCTGACGGATCATGCCCCGCGTATCCTTGCCGTAGGAGCCCGCTTCCCGACGGAAACAAGGTGTATGGGCGACAAACTTGAGGGGCAGCGACTCCAGCGGCACGATCTCCCCGCGCACCAGGTTCGTCACCGGGACTTCGGCCGTCGGGATGAGGAACAGTTCGTCTCTCTCGAGCCAAAACAGATCCTCGAGGAATTTCGGCAATTGTCCGGTGCCCCGCAAACTGTCCGCGTTGACCAGGTACGGAACGTAGACCTCGGTGTAACCGTGCCGCGTGGTATGGACATCGAGCATGAATTGCGTCAGGGCGCGCTGCAGGCGAGCCAACGCGCCTTGCATGACCACGAAGCGTGCGCGGCTGATCCTGGCCGCACGAGCAAAATCGAGAAGACCAAGGCGCTCACCGACATCGACGTGATCCACCACCGGAAAGTCGAAGGCCCGCGGCGTCCCGACACGCCGTTTTTCCACGTTGTCGGCCTCGCTCGTGCCGATGGGGACATTGTCTTGGGGCAGGTTGGGAATCCCCGAAAGCATGTCGTCGAGCCGGCTTTGCACGCGTTCCAGCCCGGCTTCGCTCGCCTTGAGCGCGTCCCCCAGATGCGCGACCTCTGCGAGCACTGCCGAGACATCCTCTCCCTTCGCTTTGGCCTGCCCGATGCGCTTGGAGATCTGATTGCGTTCGGCCTGCAACGCCTGGGTGCGCACCTGCAGCGCCTTGCGTTCCTGCTCGAGTTGCTCGAACTGGGCGATGTCCAGCTCGAATCCCCTTGTCGAAAGGCGCTTGGCGACCGCGTGCACGTCGGTTCTTAATAGCTGTACGTCCAGCATAGTCTACCCTCCGAGGTTGGTCATTCTTCATTGGGACGCTCATCCCGCGCCCTTGTCTGGTTGTCCTCCGACGTCCCCGGCCGCCGGTCGCGCTCGCGCAGTTCCGCCAGGCGCTCGGCAATCTTGGCCTCCAGTCCGCGCGGCGACGGCTGGTACCAGCCAGGGGCCTCCATACCCTCCGGGAGATAGGTCTGCCCGGCGGCAAAGCCCCCGGGCTCATCGTGCGCGTAGCGGTAGTCCGCCCCATGTCCCAATGTCTTCATGAGACGCGTGGGCGCATTGCGCAGATGCAGCGGCACCGGCCGCGACTGATCCTGCTCGACAAACGCGCGCGCGCGCTGATAGGCAAGGTAGCCGGCATTACTCTTCGGCGCGGCGGCCAAGTAAAGCACGGCCTGCGCGAGAGCCAATTCCCCCTCGGGAGACCCCAGCCGGTCGAACGTATCGGCCGCATCCTTGGCGATCGCCAGGGCCCTCGGATCGGCCAGTCCCACGTCTTCCCACGCCATCCTAACGATCCTGCGGGCGAGATAGCGTGGATCGGCGCCGCCGTCCAGCATGCGGGCAAGCCAGTACAGCGCGGCATCCGGCGAAGAACCCCGCACGGACTTGTGCAGAGCCGAGATCTGGTCGTAAAACTGATCGCCGGCTTTGTCAAACCGGCGCAGGCTCGCGCTCAGCGTCTCGCCCAGGAATGCAAGGTCCACGCGCGCCCTGCCCGCGGCACGCGCGGCGCTCGCCACATGCTCCAGCCGATTCAGCAGCCGCCGCGCATCGCCGTCGGCATGGCGAACCAGCGCGCTCATCGCGGCATCATCGAATGCGAGGTCGGAAAGGAGTTGCGACTGCGCCCTCGCCGCGAGCGTCTCGAGATCACCCTCCGACAGAGGCTCAAGGACATACACCTCCGCCCGAGAGAGCAGGGCGGCGTTGACCTCGAACGACGGATTCTCGGTCGTCGCCCCAATGAAGGTGATCAGGCCCGATTCGACATAGGGAAGCAAGGCGTCTTGCTGGGACTTGTTGAAGCGATGAATCTCATCGACAAACAGGATTGTCGCGCGCCCCCGGGCGTCCAGGGTCTCCTGCGCCGCGCCCATGGCCGCCCGAATATCCTTGACGCCCGCGAACACCGCCGACAATGCGATGAATTCGCACGAAAACCCCTGGGCCATCAGGCGGGCCAGCGTCGTCTTGCCGACCCCCGGCGGCCCCCACAGGATCATCGAGTGAACACGCCCCGCCTCGAAGGCGAGCCGCAACGGTCGGCCCTCCCCGAGGAGGTGCGCCTGACCGGCGACCTCGGACAAGCGCGTTGGGCGCAACCGCTCGGCGAGCGGCACCTCGCGTGGCGCCTGCGAGAACAGGTCCGGTTTCTCCCTCAAGGAGCGCCCCGCGATTGGGGGGCCACCCCAGGCGCCCCGAGGACATCCGCCCCCTTGGGGGGCACGAAGTGGAACAGCCCAGGAGGAAACGCCGGATTGCGCACGAAATCCGAGAACCGCAGGTAAGTGGTATGCCCGAAGTTGTCCTTCAGGATCATCTCGCGAAGACCGGGGCCCTGTGCCCCCCCCGGAGCAAAGCCCATGCGCACCGCCGCGAACGTCGATTCCCGCGACTTCGGCGCCGCCTCGATCCAGTACAGTCCGCCCGGGCCAGGCACGGTGCGCACCAGGAACAGCTTCTCGATGTCGTCGCTGCCGGCCAGCAACGCCGCCGGACTCTCGCCGATCGCCTGGCCCAGCGGTTCCTCCGTCACCTGATTCAGGTCCGGATCGTACAGCCACAAGGTCTTGCTGTCGCCCACGATCACCTGCCGATAGGGCGCCTCGTAGACCCACCGGAATCGGCCCGGGCGGGAAAACGCCATCGTTCCGTTCGTGGTCTGGATCACGCGGCCGTTCTGGTCGACCACGGTTTGCGTGAATCGCGCGCGGGCCGCATGGGTGGCCCCGATGAATTCGCGCAGCACCGCGGGTGCGGACGGCGCGGCGACGGCATCCGCCGCAGACAGCCAGGCCGCCAGGAGAATAAGGACGATTTTAGCCATGAGTTCTTGCATGGAGAATGTCGGGAAAAGGGACACGCGGCAATCAATCGTGGCCGGGCGCCAGCACTTCGCGATTGCCGTTGCTTTGCATGCTGGACACGAGCCCTGCGCCTTCCATCTGTTCGATCAGCCGAGCGGCCCGATTATACCCAATCCGCAGTTGCCGTTGCACCAGCGAGATGGAGGCGCGTCTCGATTTCAGCACGATCGCCACCGCCTCGTCATACATGGGATCGGCTTCCGAACCGGAAGTTTCCGCCCGTCCCTCCGCGTCGACCTCGTCCCCTTCGAGGATCCCCTCGACATACTGGGGCGCCCCCACGCGCTTCAGATGGGCCACCACGCGGTGAACCTCCTGATCGGCCACGAACGCCCCGTGAACCCGCTGCGGATAACCGGTACCGGGCGGCAGGTACAGCATGTCGCCCTGCCCGAGCAGCGCCTCGGCCCCCATCTGATCCAGAATCGTGCGCGAATCGATTTTGCTCGAGACCTGGAAGGCCACGCGCGTCGGAATGTTCGCCTTGATGAGCCCGGTGATCACATCCACCGACGGCCGCTGCGTGGCCAAGACAAGGTGAACGCCGGCCGCGCGCGCCTTCTGCGCGAGCCGCGCGATGAGTTCCTCGACCTTCTTGCCGACCACCATCATGAGGTCCGCCAACTCGTCGATCACCACGACGATCAGCGGCATCTCGTCGAGAGGCGCGGGGTCGTCGGGGGTGAGGCTCAACGGATCGGCCAACGGCGCCCCCGCCTTCTGCGCCTCGCGGACCTTCTGGTTGAAGCCCGCCAGATTGCGCACCCCCACCACCGACATCAGCTTGTAGCGGCGCTCCATCTCCCGCACACACCAGTTGAGGGCATGGGCCGCCTGCTTCATGTCGGTGACCACCGGCGCCAGCAGGTGCGGGATCCCCTCATAAACCGACAGCTCGAGCATCTTCGGATCCACCAGGATGAGCCGCACCTGCGCAGCCGTCGCCTTGTAGAGCAGGCTCAGGATCATCGCATTGATGGCCACGGACTTGCCGGATCCAGTGGTGCCCGCCACCAGCACGTGCGGCATCTTGGCCAGGTCGGCGACCACCGGCTTCCCGGCAATGTCCTTGCCCATGACCATGGTCAGGACCGAGCCCATGTCGGCGTAGGCCTTCGAACTCACGATCTCCGACAGCCGGACGATCTGTCGCTGGGGGTTCGGAATCTCAAGGCCCATGCACGACTTGCCAGGGATCGTTTCGACGACGCGGATGCTCACCACCGACAGCGCTCTGGCCAAGTCCCGCACGAGATTCGTGATCTGGCTGCCTTTGACGCCGGTGGCCGGCTCGATCTCATAGCGCGTGATCACCGGACCCGGATAGGCGGCGACGACCTTCACCTCGACGCCGAAATCGAGAAGCTTGCGTTCGATGAGGCGCGAGGTGAATTCCAGGGTTTCCGCACTGATGACCTCGACGTTGGCCTGCGCCTCGTCAAGCAGGCTCAAGGGCGGCAGCGCCGAATCGGGCAGGTCTTCAAACAACGGCGCTTGCCTCTCCTTGTCGACACGCTCCGACTTTGGGATCTCGGCCACGGGTTGCTCGATGCGCAGCGGCGCGTGGTCTTCCCTGCGCTTCCTTTCTTCCCGGATGATGGCCGTGCGCTCAACCGTCGCGCTCGCCCCCGCCCTTCGGTCCTGCCATGCTCCCCAGGCGCGGGTGAGCCCGAAGTAACCATCCTCCAGCAACCCGCCCAGCCGCTCGACGACCCACAGCCACGACACCCCGGTCAATAGGCTCATGCCGATCAGTATTCCGAGCAGCAGGGACAGCGTCGCACCGGTGAAGCCGGCGGCGGCCCATAGCCCGTGTCCGACCTGCGCCCCCAGGATCCCCCCCGGGCCAAGCGGCAGCGCCGCCTTGAGGGAGTGCAGGCGCAGCCACTCGAGGCCCGCGCTCCCGAAGAGCAGGAGTCCAAAGCCGCCGAAGGCGATGAACAGCGACCGGTGATCGCCGCTCGCCGCCGCGTCGATGCGCCGGTAGCCCCAAAACACGAGATAAAGGAGCAAAGCGATCCACCAATACGCCGAAAGCCCGAAGGCGCAGAGCATGACGTCGGCGATCCATGCGCCCACCCGCCCACCGGCGTTGTGGATCGCCACGCGGCTTGCGCTGTGCGACCAGCCCGGATCCGTCGGATCATAGCTCACGAGCACGACGGCGAGATACACCGCCATCCCCACCGATCCGAGCCACCACGCCTCGCGCATCAGGCTTGCCATCTTGGGCGGCAAAGGCTTGCGCTGCGATTTGCCGGCAGCCGTCTTCTTCCCTTGGGCCATGATTTGTGTCTGGGTCTTGATTGACTGTGCAGGATTATAGCAATTCGGCATGTCCGGGTCATCGCAGCGCTCAGGCCGGAGCAGCCGAGGGACGGGCGCGCGCGGCGCGGGAAATGGTTGCGGCAATTCGCAAAATGCGGGAAACTGGCGCCTTAAGGCACGGTGGCCTCCTGCGGCCGGGCAGTGCGGCCCCGGCGCCGGCCAAGCCCACGAGTCTCTGCGAAGCGAGCCAGCACCTGACCGCGCCGCACCCGCACCGGCCCACAACGCACGCGCTCGCGGCGGTCCCCGACATGGCGTGTTGCGGCGGCGGGCTGCCACCGCGGGACGTTTCCTTAGACATTGTTAACGAAGGCGCACCGTGTAGGGACGGATCTTGCGACGCGCCCCTTGCGGCGCACATGCTGGATTGGAGCCTCACCCAGGACGCCGCCGGTCGGCCGGCCTCAAGAAACCTTCGGGAGAAAATTGCGCATGTCCACCAGACACACTCGCCTGCTTATTCTGGGTTCCGGACCCGCCGGCTACACGGCGGCGGTCTATGCCGCCCGCGCCAACCTCAAGCCGCTCCTCATCACCGGACTCGCCCAAGGCGGCCAGCTCATGACCACCACAGAAGTCGACAACTGGCCCGCCGACGTCGCCGGCGTCCAAGGGCCGGAACTGATGGAGCGCTTCCAGAAGCACGCCGAACGCTTCAACACGGATATCGTCTTCGACCACATCCATACGGCGCGGCTGCGCGAACGGCCCTTTATGCTCGTCGGCGACCAGGGCACCTACACCTGCGATGCGCTCATCATCGCCACCGGCGCCTCGGCCAAATATCTGGGGCTGCCTTCCGAGCAGGCCTTCATGGGCAAGGGCGTCTCCGGCTGCGCCACCTGCGACGGCTTCTTCTACAAGAATCAGCGGGTCGCCGTCGTGGGCGGCGGCAACACCGCCGTCGAGGAAGCGCTGTACCTCTCCAACATCGCCTCTCACGTCACGGTGATCCACCGGCGTGAGCGCTTCAGCGCCGAGAAGATCATGATCGACAAACTGCTGGAGAAGGCGGCGCAGGGACATGTCACGATCGAGTGGAACAGCGCACTCGACGAAGTGCTGGGCGATGCCACCGGCGTGACCGGGATCCGCATCAAGCATCTCCACAGCGGTGCGACCCGCAGCGCGGAACTTCAGGGGGTCTTCATCGCCATCGGCCACAAGCCGAATACCGAGATCTTCGCCGGGCAGATCGACATGGAGGGCGGATACATCGTCACGCGCGGCGGGCGCAAGGGCAACGCCACCGCAACCAGCGTCGCCGGCGTATTTGCCGCGGGCGACGTTCAGGACCACATCTACCGCCAGGCCGTGACGAGCGCGGGTACCGGCTGCATGGCGGCTTTGGATGCCGAACGCTACCTGGAAGAACTGGACTGAGCATGGGAAGCCGGCGGCGGCACGCGCCTCCCCCCTTGGCCGCCGTAACGGCCGAGGAGGCGGTGACTTTTCGGGTCGCGATGCAGGATGTGACGCCCTTGCACGTGTCCCCGCGGGCTGAACGCCCCCGCACCCTCCCGCCTCCCGTGGCCCACAGCCGTATGGCGGACGAGCGCCGGGCGCTCGCCGACTCGCTGAGCGATCACCCGCCGTGGGACGACCCGCCCGAATCCGGCGAAGAGCTTTGCTTCCTGCGCCCAGGCTTGAGCCAGCAGATTCTGCGTCGCCTGCGCCGAGGGCATTGGGTCATTCAAGCCGAACTCGACCTCCATGGACTCACCGTGGAGCAGGCGCGCCGCCAACTGGCGCAATTCCTCGCGGAATCCACGCAGCTCGGGGTGCGCTGCGTGCGCATCATCCATGGCAAGGGACATGGATCCCCGCGGCGCGAGCCCGTGCTCAAGGGACGGGTCAGGGCGTGGCTGATGCAGCGCGACGACATCCTCGCATTTTGCCAGGCACGCGCGGCGGACGGCGGCGGTGGCGCGGCCATCGCCTTGCTGCGGGCCTCGTAAGGGGCACCCCCGATACGCACCTGCGAGTGACTGCTCCGTCCACTAAAGCCTCCGGCTTGGAGTGGCGGCTTCCCACTTCGACGTTCCCCGCGCGAGGACGTTTCCATCTTCGCGGCTTACGCTGAACTCCGTGGACGTAGGCCGGGCTTCCCCGGCCGGTTCGGGCGAGTCCCGCCCTACCTTCTTG
>JAJYKK010000017.1 GCA_021788645.1 Pseudomonadota bacterium | reverse complement strand
CGGCAATAGACCACCGTCAGGCGCTTTTCGTCCGCCTTGCCAAGAATGCCGCGAACGTCATCCTCGTCGAAGTAGCGATGCCCGGAAGGCAGACGCTTGCTTTTAAGCAGCCCGTCGCGCTCCAACCGGCGAACGGTTGAAGCTGATCGACCTATCCGGCGGGCGAAGTCGCTGATGTTGTAGTGCTTGTCCATTTCGCTAATCATAGAAATATATGAACAAGATTCAAGCATCAGTTAAAACCTCCAGGATTTCTCGCCAGCAAGGCGGTGGCTATCTAAAGAAAGCCGCTTGGGCGCGCGTACCAGGGTTCAGCATCCGTACCAGGCCATTTTAGCCTATCCTTACAATTGGGTAGGAGCTGCCCGGCCCCCCGGGCGGATGCCTGTCGCCGGACCTTGCTTTCGGCCGCCGCGCGATGTCCGGGGGCGGGGCCAGCATCGGCGGCGTAGCCGCTTGCCGGTGCCACTGCTCACTCGGGCTGTCAATTACTCCGTCCTTGAACGGCGGAGCCTGAGGGAAATCGAGGGCTAGGTTGACCGCATCCAGCCCTCCGGGCGCCTTTATGTCGGGCTTCATTGCCGTGTAAGGGCGGGGGCTACACCGGGCATGCCCGTCCAGGGTGTCGCCGACGCGCTCAGGCGCCAGTCCATGGCCAACCCGAAAAAGGTGAGCGTGAGTAGGGACCGACCAGAGGCAGCGGGCGCCTTGTGGTCGGCGCTTCGCTCCCTTCCCGTAACTGCGGAGCCGCTACGCGCGTACCGATGAAACATCATTTCCTGAACGAACCCCGGGGGATGCCTCATAAAGGCCCGGATAACCGGATCGTGCATTGGCATGTCTTTCGCCATCCCGAAGAGGCGGATGACTATGTGCACCACATCGTCCTCGGAGCTGGGCAGCGCCTAGTGGGCGGGTTTGCGCAGGACAGCGTCGGGGGGCTTTGGTGGG
This sequence comes from Pseudomonadota bacterium, assembly GCA_021788645.1. Lineage (GTDB taxonomy): Bacteria > Pseudomonadota > Gammaproteobacteria > Burkholderiales > JAKAFK01 > JAKAFK01. The sequence goes on along the minus strand of JAJYKK010000017.1, from coordinate 44,530 downwards.
TCGGGGTCGAGGTGGACGATCTTACCCGCTGGGGCAACCGGGCTGCCGTGCACAAGCACGCCGAATGACGGGCACTCATGCCGGTGCCCAGACGATTCCCGGCGCTCGGCGGCTTGCCAGGTCGCGAGCCGCCCGAGCATGCGCCGGTAGTGGGAGCCGTGCCAGTAGAACCGATCGCAGGTCGGGCAGCGCTTGACGTCCCCGGCACCCGGCGGCAAGTCATAGGGGGCTGGCCGATGGGGTTCCGCGGCTGCAAGCGGCGAATTGTCGAGCAGGCAGCGGGTAAATGCGTGGCTAAGCCAATCGAGTCCCAGCCTGCGGGTGAGCGTTGCCGCGTGCCCGTCGAGCAGCCCGTCCGTGAGGAGGATGATTCTCCTTCGGGCCGCTTGTTGCTCGGTCGCCATCCGGCGATCGAGCGTGATCACCCAGCGGTCTTCCGCCGCCGCTTCCCGCACGATCCTGGCATCGGACCATCCGTCACGCGCGAGGCGGGTATCAAAGCCCGCGGCACGCAGGTAGCGCGCAAGATGGCCTAGCATCTCGTCGCAGAAGAAGCATGGTGCCGGGGCTCTTCGGAAGGGCACGTCCATACCGCAAAAGATGAGGGTCCTGCGAGCGTTTCTCAAGCGCTATCGCCGTATTCCCGCGCGGTCTTCTGGTTCGTCCCGCCCCAACGTCTGCAGGCTTTCGTGCCCATGCCCCACAATGGGGCGCCATCGCGTGGCGCGCACCATCATGTCGCGTGGGCGGCGGCATGGGCTGGCGCAAGGTCTTGATGGGATGGGTCTCGCCGCTTGGCATGCCCCTTGCTGGGAAGCACTTCGTGGCAAGCGGAGCCTGCTGCGGATGGCCGGGTGGCGTACGGCAGCACGCAGGGCCGGTGCACTTTAAATCTGTCGGCGGGGAAACAAGACCGCCGTTGTTGGGATAGGCCATGCGTTTCGCCCGCTACATCAGAGTGCTTGTCGATCGTGTGCAAGCCCATGCACTGGACTTCGAGGAGGCACGCGAACTTGGGGCCGCCTTGCTGGACGGGGGTGTCCCCGATCTCGAGCTGGGTGCCCTGATGGTCGCGCTACGCACCCGATCGTTGTCGCTCGAAGAGCTGCTTGGATTGTCTCAGGCGCTGGGTGAACGGGTCTATCAGGTTGCGGTGGATCTACCCCGGGTGCATCCGGTGGTGATCGGAAGCTACGGCGGCGCGAAGATGCAGGCGAATCTCTTGCCGCTGTTGGCGCTGCTGCTCCAGCGTTTCGGGATTCCGGTCCTTATCCACGGCACCTTGGAGGGGTATGGGCGGGTCGCCAGCGCGTATATCCTGCGCGAACTGGGCATCCCCCCTTCGACGAGTCTCGCGCAGGCCCGGATGGGACTCGAGGCGGGGCAGGTGGTGTTTGTGCCGGCCGGCGTTCTGTCGCCCGGGCTCGCGATGCTGCTGGGTTTGCGCAACCGGATGGGCGTGCGCAACGTGGCGCATGTCCTCGCGAAGCTGATCGATCCCCTGAAGTCGCCGGGGTTCCGCATCGTCGGCGCGAGCCAGCCGGTTCAGCGAAGCCTCATTCGTGATTTCCTGCGTGAAACGGGCGCTCATGCATTACTGCTGCCCGGGACGGACGGCGAAGCTTTCGCCAGTCCGCAACGGCGGCCGCAGCTCGAATATTTTCACGAGGGGGAGAAGCAGTTGCTGTTCGATGCGGAGATCGGTCCCGCTCGCGCGACGCCGTCTCTCCCGCAGGGCATCGATGCGTTGGCGACCGCGCGCTGGACCCGGCAAGTGCTGGCAGGGGAGGCGCCGCTGCCTTTGCCGCTCGCCAACCAGTTGGCCTGTTGCCTCTTTGGTGCCGGCTATACCCCCGACGTCAATCAGGCCAAGGCCATCGTGGCGTTTGAAGTCGGTATCGGGGCCGAACGCCAGCGCGCGCCGGCTCCTCCGCCGGGGTAGCTGGCGTCCGATCCGGGTAGCTCCCCCCCCCCCACGCGGCATTTTCCCGTCTCGAGACGGCGCGCAATGCCCCGGGCCTGCCTCGGCGGTTGCGGCCGTCGATCACTTGCTATAAACTCATTACACAATTTAAACTCAGTTTACATTCGCCGGCCCATCCATTGCGCGCAGCGCCGCAGAACCACGCTCTAAGCCGTTGAGCCCTGTTGTCTTGCGCGGGCGATACGCTAGACTGAGAGCAACCGCTTGCAACGCTGCCGACTGCCGGGCGGCAACAGGAACCTCCCGGAGGGGCGTCTTATGTATCTTGGGTGGCCTTCCAGAGAGAGGACGGGTCGGGGGTCACCGCCAGATCGATTGCAAGTTCCGGAATGTGTTTGACCAACAAGGAGAAAAGACGATGGAACACAAGTTGCCTGAGCTACCGTATGCCATGGACGCGCTGCAGCCGCATATCTCGCGCGAGACCCTCGAGTATCATTATGGCAAGCATCATCAGGCCTATGTGAACAATCTGAATAACCTCGTCAAAGGCACCGAGTACGAGACGCAGGGCCTGGAGGATATCATCAAGAAGTCCTCGGGTGGTATCTTCAACAACGCGGCCCAGGTCTGGAATCACACGTTCTATTGGAACTGCCTGGCACCCAATGGTGGCGGAGCGCCCACCGGGAGCGTGGCGCGGGCGATCGAGGCGAAATTCGGCTCTTTCGAAGAGTTCAAGAAGCAATTCACCCAGACCGCGGTGACCCTGTTCGGGTCAGGCTGGGCGTGGTTGGTGAAAAACCCCGACGGTTCTCTCGAGCTGATGGCGACGGGCAATGCCGGCACGCCGATGAGCGCGAACAAGACTGCGTTGCTGACGTGCGACGTTTGGGAGCATGCCTATTACATCGACTATCGCAACGCGCGGGCCGGTTATGTCGAGCACTTCTGGAATCTAGTGAACTGGGACTTCGTCGCGACCAATTTCGCGGGCTGAGTGGCCCCTGTTTCGCGGGCAGGAAAGCCGTGAGGCGGGCAAAGAGGACGCGGCGTGTGGCACTGGACGTGTCGTAAACGCGTCGTCCTGGAGCGCCTGTCTCCATCAAGCGCCGACGGAAACGTTGGCGCTTTTCATGTGCGCCCGGCAAGGACGGATGCTTGCGGGTGGACGGCCCGGCTTTGCGGCCGTTCCACCGCACCCGGAAATCCCAATAAGGACGGGCGGCGTGCGGATCGTGAAGATCACTCATGTCCAGTTGGCGATGCCCGGCTCCCCTTCGCCACGGCCAACGCTTCGAGAACGCGCACTGGGCACGGTCGCGTCTCGTCGCGGCAGATTGGGCGGGCGGTAATCGACCCCTTGCGCCGGCTCGGATTCGACGGCCTGGCCCGCGAGATTCGGTGCTCTGAGCTGCCGAATATGGCGGGCGACGGGTGGGGTGGCCGACCGAGGGTCCAGCTTGAGGCGGCCTTCGCGATCCCCTCGCTGCAGGGGCTTGGAAGGAACCCCAAGACGCTTGGCGGCTTCCAGTAGCCATCCGGCCCAGGGTCGCCAAGCGGCACTCTTGGGGCGCGACCGCCATACCCGTTGAGTCCTGCTCCGGCGTGTCGCGGTTCACGCTTCGGCGTGTCACCGACGCACTCCGCCGTCTATCAAGCCCTCACTCGCTATTCGTACAGCCTTAAGCAGCCCCTGCAAGCCGAGCGGCCACCGCGATGACCGGCATGCATGAGCGAAGGTGGCAGCCCCGGACAAAGAATTTGCTTGCAATTGCACGCCGGGTAGTCCATAGTTCTGCCAGCGATCTTCAAGTAGTGCCGTTGCTGTTCGGTTCATTATCCGCATTCCTGCGGAGTTTTCCTTCATCATCCCGCTGCCTTGATGTTCGCCCCACTCAGGGGTTGTCCCCCTCTCTTTATGTATTATTTGTTTTATTTGGATATTCAAGATATGGCAATTGGCACCGTCAAGTGGTTCAACGACTCCAAGGGTTTCGGTTTCATCACGCCTGATGGCGGAGGCGACGATCTCTTCGCGCACTTCTCCGCGATTCAGGGGCAAGGTTTCAAGACCCTCGCGGAAGGCCAGCGCGTCAGTTTCGACGTGGCGACCGGCCCGAAGGGCAAACAGGCCTCGAACATTCGCCCCGAGTGACCAGGCGTATGGGTGTGGCCATGTGACCTGCCGCGAGAAGCCCGGCGTATGCCGGGCTTTATTGTTTCTGAACGCCATTCACGGAGCACACGTGGCCAAGGAAGAACTTCTCGAAATGAACGGGGTGGTAGTGGAAGTGCTGCCCGATTCCCGCTATCGCGTCGCACTGGACAATGGCCACAATCTCGTGGCCTACAGCGCCGGTAAGATGCGCAAGCATCACATCCGTATTATCGCGGGGGACCGGGTGTCTCTCGAACTGTCTCCCTATGATCTCAGCAAAGGCCGCATTACCTTCCGCCACATCGAAGGTCGTCCGCCCGTCGCGCCGACACAGCGCCGGCATTGAAATCATGACGACATCGCCCATCTTCGAGCACATCAGGAAGCGTGGCCAGGTGTGCGATGCGGAGATCGCCAGCGCGCTTGGGCTAGGGCTGACCGAGGTGCGCAACTCGCTGTCCGAGCTCTCCGCCGCGGGACAGATTTCCTGCTGTAGCGTGACGCGCTTCCACGAGGGAGACGCCGTCGAGGAAATTCTTTGCCGCATTTCTGGATACATTCCTCCCGCCGCGCCGGGGCGCAAGCCGAAGCGCTGAGAGCACGGATCCACAGGCCGGCGCACGCCGAAACGGCGCGAACGGTGAGGGGCAGGCATCTCCCCACGCCCCCCGCCTGGCGCGACGCGCGAGAAGGCGCGGGGGCGCGCGCAGGATAAGGGCGCGCACCGGACGTGACGCCGGGGCCTCGAGATGCGGCGCGTACTGGCCTAGCGCCGCCCTGCGGCTTTCCCGGGAGACCCCGCAAGCGCGACACCCTGGGGCTTCCAGCCGAATTCGGCAAATACCTTCCGGATGTCGGCATCCCACAGGGCTGCCTTTGCGGCGACGCTCGGACTGCCACCGCGTGTGACCACCAGAGGGCTCATGGCGACGAGGTGGGTCAGTCCCGCTTCACGGTACAACGTGATGGTCAGCGGTAGATAGGGCAGCAGATTGGGCCTTTCCTGCATGACGGTCTTGACGTCGCTGCGGCCGAAGAAGACGATCCGGTAGAGGTCGCTCTTGTAGCCCGACACCTTGAGCCCATAGTCCACCCGCTGCACGCGCAGCACGTGGTAGCCTTCTTTTTCCAGCGCGATTTGAACTTCGTTCATCACGTCAGAGAAGGGTTGGTTGACGGTGGCGCGGAACAGATTGGGGTGCGGGACATCACGGGCTTGGCAAAGGGTTGTGGTCAGCAGCAACACGATGGCGGCAAGCGCTTTCATCACAGGGTTCCTTCCGCAAGAATAGCCTTATAGTCGTGCGTGACCTGGTCGCACAGCTTGTCGAGAAACGTGCTGTCCCCTGCCAGGACATGCTTGAAGACCACAGGATTCGGTGCGTAGACCATGATCTTGCCGTTCACGTCGTCGATGACCACCCGGCAAGGGAGCATGGGTCCGAGGTCCATGCTCTTTTGTAGCGCCTCGTGCAGAAAATTGAAGTTGCAGAAATAAATGATGACGGGGCCACCATTCAAGGGCGCGAAGCCCTGGTATGCGCCCTGCACGCGGACCACCCGATATTGATGTGCGGCGATGGCTTGCTCGAGATTCTCGATCGTGGTCTTCATGTCATAGGGCGACTGGGCGCTGAGCGTGGTAGGCACCCTGTCGCCGTAGGCGGAGGCGCTCAACAGCGCAAGGCAAACCGTCACGATCTGCAGAATTGTTTTCATCGGCAATCTCCGCTCGAGCACTTCCTGACGTCGCGCGGCGGCCCTCGCGAGTCGCCGAGGCGCGTCTTCCTCGCATTGCTTTTCGCTTTTCACACGCGCCGCCGCCAAGCCGCCTTCCATTCGGTCGCCTGCCCTTCGCCGGGCGCGACGATCGTGTGCCAATTATGTGCCGAAGGGGCATGCGCGGCAAGAGCTTGCCTCACCTGAACCTGCCTGAGCTGCCGCTTATGTCTGACGGCGTCGTCATGACCTGGGATGCCAGCCTTGCCAAGCCTGTTGGCTGCGTGCAGAATGCTGAGAACGCGCCGTGCGGGCGCAAGGGCGTCATGCGCCTGCTCGCATCGCGCGCCGGGCGATCTCTTGGGACAGGCCATGTGCGCCCCCGGAGGATTCTTTCCAGACCTTAGATCTTGCGTTCGAACGAAGAGTGGAAAAGCTTATTTTCTGGCTGTTGGTCGGATACATTGTATATACCGTCTATGGCCGCCGCCACAAGGAACCTGACCATCCCCGCCGGATAGCAGAGCCGGAGGATATGGTGCGCTGCGCGCAATGCGGGGTTCACCTCCCGCGAAGCGAAGGCATTTTGAGCCGCGGGGAGTTCTTCTGCTGCGATGCCCATCGCAAGCTTCATCAGTAATCCTTGAACGCCGCCGTGCTTCGCAGGCTATCGGACTTCCGGCGTCACGTCGGCCAGTCGCTCATGCCGAGCCCGGCGAGCGCGGTGCCGGGCACCTATTGGCGGGCCCTTCATTACTACAACCTCTATCGCCTTATCGTCGCGGGGGTGTTCGTCCAGACCTTCGTGCTGTTTGGGCCCACCTTGACATTGGGAGCCCGGAATCCCGCACTGTTCTTCGCCGTCAGCATCGTCTATGCGGCTCTTTGCATGGTGTCCCTGATTACGATTCGTGTGCGGCGCCCCGCGTTCAATTACCAGATCGCGTTTCAGATTCTCACGGACATTGCGGTCATTACGCTGTTGATGGACGCGAGCGGAGGGATCAAGAGCGGCCTCGGGCTCGTGTTGGTGGCCTCCTTGGCCGCCACGGGACTCGTCTCGCGCGGCCGCCTTTCGCTTTACTATGCGGCGTTGGCAAGCCTCGCCATTCTCGGGGAGGCGGTGCATCGCTTTTGGACCTTGAGCGGAAGCGGCGCCGAATTTCTGCAGACCGGTCTCGTCAGCATCAGTTATTTTGCCACCGCCTTGTTGGCGGGCCTGCTGGCGAGCTATGCGGAGACCAGCGGGCAGTTGGCCGAACAACGTGGCATCGATCTCGAGAACTTGGCCCAAGTCAATCAGCATGTCATACAGGACATGGACGATGGGGTCCTGGTGCTCGACGGCTCCGGGATCGTGAAGCAAAGCAACCGCCAGGCGGAGGGGTTCCTGGGCACCCTGTTCGGCGGCGAAGGGGGGGCGCTGGTGGGCGATCATTCGCCTGGGCTCGCCGAACGGTACCGCCTTTGGCAACTCGATGGCGGGGACTTTCCCGACCCGCTCAAGATCCCGTCGACAGGCAAGCAGCTGGGCGTCCGATTCGTGGCCTTGGGCGCCGAGCGCACGTTGGGTGCCCTGGCATTCCTGGAAGACTTGAGCGTGCTGCGGGCCCAGGCGCAGCAGATCAAGCTCGCGGCCCTGGGGCGACTCACGGCCAATATTGCCCACGAGATCCGCAACCCGCTGAGCGCGATCAGCCACGCGGCCCAGCTGCTTGGGGAGGAGGAGGACCTCGGTGCGACCCAGGTGCGCCTGATCGAGATCATCATGGGTAACGCGGCGCGGCTCGACAAGATGGTCGAAGACGTGCTCCAGCTCAATCGCCGCGACCGGGCGCAGCACAGCAGGATTGAACCGCAAGGGTGGTTCGCGGCCTTCGTGGGGGAATTCTGCCAGGCCGAAGGAATCCCCATCGAAACGTTTTCGATCGAGATCGAGACCACCAAGGCGTTTTGTTTCGACCGCACGCACCTCAATCAGGTGATGTGGAACCTGAGCCGAAATGCCTGGCGCCACAGTCGGCAGCGACCGTCCAGCATCCGTCTCTACGTGTCGGCCGCGCACCGGGAGAACATCATTCAGCTGGACGTGATCGACGACGGGGATGGGGTCGCGCCCGAGGTGCGACCGCACTTGTTTGAGCCGTTTTTTACTACCGAAAGTCTGGGCACCGGACTCGGGCTTTATGTCGCGCGGGAGGTTTGCGAGGCCAACGGGGCGACGCTTGATTTCGTGGAAGTCGCTCCGGGAGGGCAGTTTCGCATTTGCGCAAGGGGGGTACCATGCTGAAGGAGGCGGACAGAAAGGCGCTCATCATCGACGACGAGTCCGACATTCTCGAGCTCCTGGAGTTGACGCTGCTACGCATGGGCGTGCCGGTCGATCGTGCGATGCGGGTGGACGAAGCCCTTGCCCTCTTGCGGCGCAACCGCTATGCGTTATGTTTGACCGACATGCGGCTGCCTGACGGGGAGGGACTGGAGGTGGTGCGCTACATCGGCGCCGAGCGCCCCGAGGTGCCCGTCGCAGTGATGACCGCGCACGGCAGCATGGAAAATGCCGTGGCCGCCTTGAAGGCCGGTGCCTTTGACTACTTGGTGAAGCCCGTGTCCCTCGAACAGCTGCGGGCTGTCGTGAAATCCGTGCTGAAGCTCGCGGAGGGGAATGACGCCGTCCAGCCCTCGGGACGGGTGCTCCTGGGGGACTCCGTGGCCATGCATCAGGTGCGCGGGCTGATCCAGAAACTCGCCCGTTCCCAAGCGCCGGTCTATGTGACCGGTGAGTCGGGCAGCGGCAAGGAGTTGGCCGCACGCCTCATTCATGAGTCGGGCGCGCGTCGGGATAAGCCGTTCGTGCCGGTAAACTGCGGGGCCATTCCCGAGTCCCTGATGGAGAGCGAGTTTTTTGGGTACAAGAAAGGATCCTTCACCGGAGCCGACGAGGATCGCGAGGGATTCTTTCAGGCCGCTGGCGGCGGCACGCTGTTTCTCGACGAAGTGGCCGATTTGCCGCTGGCCATGCAGGTCAAGCTGCTGCGCGTCATCCAGGAGAAGAAGGTGCGCAAGGTGGGCGCCACCGCCGAGGATGCCGTGGATGTGCGCATCATCAGTGCGAGCCACAAGAATCTGGCGGACTGCGTCGAAGGCGGCCAGTTTCGCCAAGATCTGTTTTATCGCCTGAACGTCATAGAGCTGAGGATGCCCGCCCTGCGCGAGATGCGCGACGACATTCCCCTGATCGCGCAAGCGATCCTGCGACGGCTCGCGACCCAGTTTGAAGGCAAGGCGGAGCTCACCGCCGGCGCACTCGGGGCTTTGCAGCGGTATGACTTCCCCGGCAATGTCCGCGAGCTCGAGAATATCCTTGAGCGCGCGCTGGCGTTGTGCGGCGATGCGCGCATCGAGGAGGAGGATCTCTATCTCGCGCCCCCGCCGGAGGCCTTGCCGGAGCCCGGCGAACCCGGTGAGAAATGGCCCCTGCAGGACTACCTGGACCGCATGGAGCGCGAGGCCATCATGGAAGCCCTGGAAAAGACGCGCTTCAATAAGACGGCGGCGGCCAAGGTGCTGGGCATCACCTTCCGGGCCTTGCGCTACCGGCTTGAACGCCTGGGGCTGGAATAGGCCGTCCGCCCGCGCGGCTCAGCCGAGTGCGATCATGAGGTAAATGGCGTATAGCGCCCCGTTGACCGCGAGGTGCCAGACTTGGAGCGGCCCGCGTGACACGCGCAGCCGAAGCCACGCCGCGCTGAGCCACGTGATGGCGGCCGCCGATGCCACCTCGCGGGAAGGGACCCAGGGGGTGAGGAGAACGCCGATGGCGGGCAGCAGGGTGCCCTGAAACACCATGGCGCCGGTGATGTTGCCGAAGGCGAGCGTATCCTTGCCCCGACGGATCCAGCGGATGCTGTTCACCTTTTCGGGGAGCTCGGTGGCGATAGGGATCGTGACGAGCGAGAGCAGCAGCGGCGAGAGCCCCAGCAGATGGGCGCCTTCCGTCACGCCGTAGACGAAGCCTTTCGCGCCCCCGATCAGGAGCGCGAGTCCCAGGGCGAGCTGGAGGAGAATGACGGGCAGGCCGGGCGGAAGCCCGAGATGGCTTAGAATCAGCGCTTCATCGGCTTCCGTGGCGTGGCCGATGTCCGCGAGCGTGCTTGAGGCCTGGAGCGTGAGGAACAGGTAGACGAAGTAGATCAGGATCAGCACGAGGGCGACCAGGGTCCGGGCCTCCGGGAGCCTCAAGGGGAGGAAGAGGGCTGCGGTCGCGAGCGAGAATGCGAACAGGAACATGTTGAGGTCGCGCGCGAGCCCCGAGCGCTCGGGCGCAAGCGTGCCCTGGAGGCGTCGTTGGCGGACGGTGGACAGCGCCATCAGGCATAAGGAGAGCGTCGAGAGCATGAGGGGCGCTCCCAGGATTGCGCCGACGCCGATTTCCTCGTTCACGGAGGGGGGTGCGGTGCCGGCCGAGATCGCGATGATGGGCATCAGGGTCTCCGGCAAGGCGGTGCCGACCGCCGCGAAAATGGAGCCCGTGGCGCCTTCGGAGATGCCCAGCCGTTCGCCCAGGTGCTCGAGCGCATTGGTGAAGACCATGGAGGCCGCCAGGATGGCGAAAAGCATCAGGATGAGGACAAGGAAAACCATGGTAGGCCCACTGCTGGTCGGTGCCCCATTATACATGGCGGCAAGCGCTTCCCCGGACGGGGCGGGCCAGGGGCGGCCGCTCGGAGGCGGGTGATGGACGAACGGCTCGCTCTCGATGCGCAAGGCATCGTGCGGGGCGCGCGCTTCATCGCTTCGCCGAACTGTGACCGGCGGCCGGCCGGCGCGCGCATCGAGCTCATCGTCATTCACGCGATCAGCCTGCCGCCGGGCGAGTTCGGCGGGGCTGGGGTGATCGAATGCTTCACCAACCGCCTGGATCCCGCCGCCCATCCGTATTACCAGACGATCAGGGCGCTCAAGGTGTCGGCGCACTTCTTCGTCCGCCGCACGGGCGAATTGATCCAGTTCGTCCCGGCAGCCAGGCGCGCGTGGCATGCGGGAGCGTCCGAATGGCACGGCCGCACCCGATGCAACGATTTCTCGGTGGGCATTGAACTCGAGGGCACCGACACCCAAGCCTTCACCGATGCCCAGTACGAAATGCTGGCGCGGCTTACCCAGGCGCTCGCGCTGGCCTACCCCATTCAGGACGTCGTCGGGCACTCGGATATCGCGCCCACCCGCAAGACCGACCCCGGGCCGTGCTTCGATTGGGCGCGGCTGCGCCAATCGCTCGCCGGGACGTTCTAGCCGCCGGCCGCAGCCTGTCGGCCGGGCCTGGCGGTTCAGTCAAAGACGACCGTCTTGTTGGCGTACAGCAGGATCCGGCTTTCGATGTGCCACTTGACCGCGCGCGAGAGCACCACCTTCTCCAGATCGGCCCCTTTCTGAATCAGGTCTTCGATGGCATAGCGGTGGGAGACGCGGGTGACGTCCTGTTCGATGATCGGCCCGTCGTCGAGCACCTCGGTCACATAGTGGCTCGTGGCGCCGATCAGCTTCACGCCTCGCTCGAAGGCGCGATGGTAGGGTTTTGCGCCGTTGAAGGCGGGCAGGAAGGAGTGGTGGATGTTGATGATCCGGTGGGGGTAATGACGAATAAACTCGGGCGAAAGGACCTGCATGTAGCGCGCAAGCACCAGGAAGTCCACCCGGTGGTGGTGGAGAAGCGCGAGCTGCATCTTCTCGGCTTCCGCCTTGGAGTCCTTGTGCACATGGATGTGTTGGAAGGGGAGGCCGTAGGCGTCCGCCAGCCATTGGGTATCTTCGTGATTGCTGATGATGATGGGGATCTCGCAATGCAGCTCGCCGCTTTGATGGCGGTAAAGCAGATCCGCCAGGCAATGGTCATAGCGCGAGACGAAGACGGCCATCCGGGGCCGATAGGAGGACAGGGAGAGGCGCCAGTCCATCCGGAAGCGCTCGGCGAGCGGCGCGAACGCGTGGGAGAATTCCGGCACCGGGAGGCCGAAATCGGCCATTTCCCATTCCACTCGCATCAGGAACAGCTCGAGCTCGGCATCCTGATGCTGGTCCGCATGCAAGATGTTGGCGTCGTGTTCGTGCAGGAAATTTGCAATGGCGGCGACCAGTCCCTTCTGGTCGGGGCAGCTGATCAAGAGGATGGCGGTTTCTTTCATGGGTTTTTGCATACCTGTCGGCGGTTGACCGGGTGATGCGCCTGTCATGAGGCCGGAGACCGCCAGTTTCTTTTCATGATACACCATAGCAGCCTTTTACCCCTCTGGGTGCGCGCCCGCGCGGCAAGGCGCCATTTGCTCCCGTTCCGAGGGAAATCCGGCGTCGAGCGCCTTGACGAGCGCCAGTTTGGACCGGCCGCACATCTCGCTGATCCGCAAGCGAAAAGCCCGTCGGCGCTGGCTGGAGGGGGCAAGATGGGCTTGCGCTAGATCAGTCAATTCACTAGAATTTGGTATGCTGGTGTACCAAATTACTATATATAGTGGTCAGCGCCCCTGGCGGCGCGTGGAGAGCCTTGCGGCTCTGCCCATACTTATAACAACGGGAGATGGCGATAATGCAGCAACTGGCTACCGATTCCAAACCGTCCAATGCTCACCCGCTGGCAGACAACGGCGATGCGCCGCAGGCACAGGACAGCCGGTTCGGGCAGTATAAGCTGATCCGCCGCAATGGCGGGGTCGTGGGCTTCGAGCCCGGGAAGATCTCCATCGCCCTGACCAAGGCCTTTTTGGCCGTCAATGGCGGGCAGGGTGCGGCATCTGCGCGCGTCCGGGATCTCGTCGCGGACTTGACGGATGCGGTGGTTGGTGCCCTGATGCGGCGGCAGCCGAACGGCGGCACCTTTCATATCGAGGACGTGCAGGATCAGGTGGAGCTGGCCCTGATGCGCTCGGGCGAGCATGACGTCGCGCGCGCCTACGTGCTGTATCGGGAAAGGCGCGCCCAGGAACGGGCGATGCACAAGGGGGCGAGGCAAGAGCCGGTGCGTCCGTTCAACGTGCTCGACGATCAGGGGCAAACGCGCCCGCTCGACATGGCCGGCCTGTCCGCCTTGATCGAGGCGAGTTGCGAAGGCTTGGGCGCCGAGGTCGAGCCTCAGCGCATCTTGGCCTCCGCCTTGCGCGACCTGTACGAAGGCGTTTCGCTGGAAGAAGTGCGGCGATGCACGGTGCTGGCCGCCCGCTCCCTGATCGAGAGGGATCCGGCCTATTCGCAGGTGACCGCGCGCTTGCTGCTGAACAACATCCGCTTCGAGGTGCTGGGCGAGGAAGTCGGCCAAGGTGACATGGCCACGCGCTATGCCGCGTATTTTTCCGCCTTCATCCGGCGCGGCATCGATGCGGAACTGCTGGACGAGCGGCTCGCGCAGTTCGATCTTGAGCGGCTGGGGGCGGCGCTCGATGCGTCGCGGGATCTGCGCTTCGGCTATCTGGGGCTGCAGACGCTCTACGACCGCTATTTTCTGCACGTCGACGAGCGGCGCATCGAACTGCCGCAAGCGTTCTTCATGCGGGTCGCGATGGGGCTCGCGCTCAACGAGATCGAGCGGGAAACGCGCGCGATCGAATTCTACAATGTGCTCTCGAACTTCGACTTCATGAGCTCGACGCCGACGCTGTTCAATGCGGGCACCCGGCATTCCCAACTGTCGAGCTGCTATCTCACGACCGTCTCAGACGATCTTGACGGCATCTATCAGGCCATCAAGGAAAACGCCATGCTGCAGAAATGGGCGGGCGGACTCGGCAACGACTGGACGCCGGTGCGCGCGTTGGGCTCCCACATCAAGGGAACGAACGGGAAGAGCCAAGGGGTCGTGCCCTTCCTCAAGGTGGTGAACGACACGGCGGTGGCGGTGAATCAAGGCGGCAAACGCAAGGGAGCGGTGTGCGCCTACCTGGAGACCTGGCATCTCGATATCGAGGAGTTCCTTGAGCTGCGCAAGAACACCGGCGATGATCGGCGGCGCACCCACGACATGAACACCGCCAACTGGATCCCCGACCTGTTCATGAAGCGGGTCATGGAAAACGGCGAATGGACCTTGTTTTCGCCCAGCGAGGTGGGAGACCTGCACGATCGCTACGGCCGTGACTTTGAGCAAGCCTACGTCGCATACGAGGAGAAGGCGGCCCGCGGCGAGCTTCCGCTTCACAAGAAAGTGCCGGCCGTTCACCTCTGGCGCAAGATGCTGTCCATGCTGTTCGAGACGGGACACCCCTGGATCACCTTCAAGGATCCATGCAATATCCGTTCTCCGCAGAGCCATGTCGGCGTTGTGCACAGCTCGAACCTGTGTACGGAGATCACGCTCAACACCTCGGATTCGGAAATTGCGGTGTGCAACCTCGGATCGGTCAATCTCGTCGCTCATCTCAAGGACGGAAGGCTTGACCACGAGAAGCTGGCGAAGACGGTGCGCACGGCCATGCGCATGCTGGACAACGTCGTCGACATCAATTATTACTCCGTGGGCAAGGCGCGCAACGCGAACCTCAAGCATCGTCCGGTGGGACTGGGCATCATGGGGTTCCAGGATTGCCTGCATGAGCTGCGTCTCCCCTACGCCTCGGCTGAGGCGGTTGAATTTGCCGGTCGTTCGATGGAAATGGTCGCTTATTGCGCCTATTGGGCCTCGACGGAGCTTGCCGAGGAGCGCGGCCGTTACAGCACGTATCAGGGTAGCCTGTGGGATCGGGGCGTCCTGCCCCATGATGCGCTCGGGCTCCTGGCCGAGGCGCGTGGCGGCTATCTCGATGTCGACGTGCAGGAAACCTTGGACTGGGGGGCCTTGCGCGCCCGCATCGAGACATACGGGATGCGCAATTCCAATTGCCTGGCCATCGCGCCGACCGCGACGATCGCCAACATCGTCGGCGTCTCGGCGTCCATTGAGCCGACCTACCAGAATCTCTATGTCAAATCGAACCTGTCCGGCGAATTTACGGTCGCCAACCGCTACCTGGTGGCCGACTTGAAGCAGCACGGGCTGTGGGACGAGGTCATGACCGCCGACTTGAAATATTTCGATGGGTCCCTTTCGCGCATCGACCGAGCGCCCGAGGAGTTGCGCCGCCTGTATGCGACGGCTTTCGAGATCGATTCGAAATGGCTCGTGGAAGCCGCCTCCCGTCGCCAGGCCTGGATCGATCAGGCCCAGTCTCTCAACCTCTACATGGCAGGGGCTTCCGGCAAGAAGCTCGATGAAATCTACAAGCTCGCCTGGCTGCGTGGCCTCAAGACGACGTATTATCTGCGCACCCTGGGGGCCACGCATGCGGAGAAATCGACCGGCCGGGGGGGGGAGCTCAATGCCGTGCCAGCCGCCGGCGGCGTCGGCTCGGTCGACAGCGCGAGCGCCTCGGCGGCTGCGGAGACCGAGGTCAAGTTCTGCGCCATTGACGACCCGACGTGCGAGGCATGCCAATAGGCGCGCGTCCGAGGCCGCGGCCGACGCGGACCGGCACCCGGGCGACGGCGTGCGCCATGCGCGGGCTTTTCCGGAACGCTTGACGTGGCCGCATGGTCGGTCAGCCGGTTCGGCTCGTCCACGCCGCCGATACCTGATGCGGTACACGCGAGTGCATGGGTTGCGGACTGGAGGCACGGTCGACGCAAGGGGGGCGGCGGCAAGAAATCGGGGGGTACCAAGGACGCGTTGCAACTGGCAGCAGCAACGCCGGAGCGCCGCAGGCGTCGTTTCCGGAATCAGCCATACTCCTTGCCGGTTGATCCAGCGCAACGAGGGCCACGGCCATTCCATTCAATCCGCCCATCCAGAAAGGAGAGCGTGAGCAGGCCCTGGGCCAAGGGCATCGACCGCTGTCTCCCAGGGAAACCTCGGGACGCGCGGTCGGCGCTCTGCCTCCTCCCGTGTGACCGAAGGGAATGCCTTCAGGGAAACAGGGAGGTTTCACGCGCATGCTGATGAAAACGCGTTCCCTCATGGTCGCCGCCGGCGCGGCGATGTGCTTTTCCGGCACGGCATTTGCGGCGGGCAATCCCGCTGCCAAGGCCATGATGATGAGCAACGATTGCTTCTCTTGCCATGCCGTCAATCATCAGCTCGTCGGGCCGTCGTTTCGCGCGATCGCTCAGCGCTATCATGGGCGCGCCGCGTCCACCGCAACCATCGCCACGCTCGCCAAAAAGGTCATCAGCGGCGGCAGTGGCCATTGGAATGCACAAACCGGGGGCATGGCGATGACCCCCCATCCCCAGCTCTCCCAGGCACAGGCCGAGGGCATGGTGAGGTGGGTGTTGGCCCAGTGACCAGCGGGCATCCAGGCGCCGGATCGTTCAGCGATAGACGACCCCATTGGCACAACATATATGTGGTTAAGTTAAACGAACTACTATATATGGGATTCCTGTGCTTGACTTCCTTTCCCGGCTGCCTCATGCTTTGAGCCAGCCCGCGGGCCGCCAGGAAGGGGGCGCGGCTGGGGGGCGCGCGCCCTCCGTTACCGCTGGGGCCTTGGAGAGGGGGCCCGGCGCAGCCGGCGGGCCATCGCGCCTTCTTTCCGCCCCTCGGGCGTGAAGGCGTCCGATGGATGACAATCATTTCGACAAGTGATGGAGACGGCATGCTCAACTTCGAAGACGACTTGACTCTCGCCAGGCCGGCGGCCACTTCCGGTGGCGCACCGGCCTTGCCGACAGACGGGGCGAATGGCCCGGCGGCCGGCGTTCCCGCAATGGACGACATCAAGCTGCGGCGCGTGCGGGTGGAAGACAAGCGGGTTATCAATGGACAGGCGGACGTCAATCAGCTGGTCCCATTCAAGTACAAGTGGGCGTGGGAAAAGTACCTTGCGGGCTGTGCCAATCACTGGATGCCGCAAGAGATCAACATGAGCCGCGATATCGCGACCTGGAAGGATCCGAATGCCTTGACCCCGGACGAACGGCTGATCGTCAAGCGCAACCTGGGGTTCTTCGTGACGGCAGACAGCCTTGCCGCGAACAACATCGTACTCGGTACGTATCGCCACATTTCGGCGCCGGAATGCAGGCAATATCTGCTTCGGCAGGCCTTCGAAGAGGCCATTCACACGCACGCTTACCAATATATCGTCGAGTCGCTTGGGCTCGACGAGGGCGAGATCTTCAACGCGTACCACGAGGTCGCCAGCATCCGTGACAAGGATGAATTTCTGATCCCTTTCATCGATACGCTGACCGACCCGCAATTCAAAACGGGGACGCCGGAGGCGGACCAGAAGCTCCTGCGAAGCCTGATCGTGTTCGCCTGCATCATGGAAGGGTTGTTCTTCTACGTCGGCTTCGTGCAGATTCTTGCGTTGGGACGCCAAAACAAGATGACGGGCGCGGCCGAGCAGTATCAATACATCCTGCGCGATGAATCCATGCATTGCAATTTCGGCATTGACCTCATCAACCAGATCAAGATGGAAAACCCTCATCTGTGGACGACCGAGTTTCGCGAAGAGATTCGGGCGTTGATGACGAAGGGAGTGGAGCTCGAGTACCGCTACGCCGAGGACACCATGCCGCGGGGGGTGTTGGGGCTAAACGCCGTGCAGTTCAAGGAGTACCTGCGCTTCATTGCCAACCGCCGTTGCCAACAGATCGGCCTGGACGAACTGTATGAGAGCGCGAGCAATCCGTTTCCGTGGATGGCGGAAATGATCGATCTCAAGAAGGAAAAGAACTTCTTCGAAACGCGCGTCACCGAGTATCAGACGGGTGGCGCCTTAAGCTGGGATTGATTCCGGAGCCTGTCGCGCTACCCCGGGAGCGGTGCCGGTCCGGCGCCCGGGGGCACGGCGTGGGGCGGCGCCGTGACGCCTCGAGGGGATGCGCGTCACATTCTTGTTGGCGGTACGGGCAACGCTGGTCTAGGCTTAATACGTGGAAGCAGTCTGCGAGGACGGTTCGGGTCCTCACCACCTCCCGGTGATCATGGCGATACCTCTCGTAAGTCCTTGCGCATAAGACGGCACCCGTCAAATCGTTCTCATTCCTCTGGTCGGACGCTTCCGCGCATCTCATCATGGAGGATATGAAGATGATGAAGCAATTGGCTCTTTCCGCCGCCGTTGTTGGGATGATGGCTTCGGTGCCGGCCGCAATGGCGCAATCCCAAGGATGGTATGTCGGGGCAGGCGCCGGTGAGTCGTATTACCACGCCGGCTCGGGGGACGTGGATCATACCTTGGGCAGCCTCGGTTTCGGGGGCGCGTCGTCCACCATCAACAAGGATCACGGTTTCGGCTTCAAGCTCTATGGCGGCTATCAGTTCATGCCCTACTTCGCCGTCGAGGGCGGGTACGTGGACCTCCACAAGTTGGACTTCACTGCGACAGTGGCGTCGCCTACTGCCGGGACGCTTTCCGGAGAAAGCAAGGAGAAGGGGGGCAATGGCTGGACCCTGGACGCGGTCGGAATCTATCCCTTCGGCAATGGGTTCTCGGTCTTCGGCCGGTTGGGGGGCTATGCGGTGGAAACCAAGCTCCAGGCTTCAGGATCGGCCGGCAGCATCGATCAAACGTCCACCCGGACGGGTTTGCACTACGGGGTGGGCGCAGAATACGACTTCATGCGGAACGTGGGCGCACGCCTGGAATGGGAGAGCTTCCGGCATCTGGGGGACGCCAGCAGAACCGTCGAGGCGGCCAACGTGGACCTGTGGACCCTAGGCCTCGTCTACAAATTTTACTAAACCAGGCTCCGCGTGGCGCGGGCGCGCCAGCGTGTCTGCACCGGCGACGGAGAAGGGGGCCGGTCGAGACGGGCGAAAAACATCAAGACGCCCGTTGGACCCGCATGCGGCCGCGCGATCGAGACGGAAGGTTTTTCCCGGGCGGGGGATTGCCGGGCCATGATCCGGCGTCTGCACGGCCAGTCGGGGCGCCGGCCGTTCCAGGCTATCCTTCGATGCCGAGCTCCGGACTGATGTTGATGCGGACGTTGGGAAATTGTTCCTTTTTCTCCTCGGCATACGCCTTAGCCGCCTCCAGCGTGCTAAATTCGCCGACGCTGCTCGGGCCATTCGGAACCCACCAGTTCACAATGAAACACTTCACCAAGCCGGAGGGCTCGTTTCCCATATACTCTTCCTCAAAAGCGCTAAAACCGGCAGAGCCAGCCTGGGCTGGGCGCCTTGCCCGATTGCCCGAATGGGTGGCTCACATTGCCACGGACCTGACCGACCCGTGGCCGGCCTGCCTCGGCCTCTCCCCACATTGCCTGCTCCGCCGCCCGCCGGGCTCGCCCAGCTCTTTTTTCCATCATAGTACAGCGAGGGCAGCCGCCTTGGCGCGCTCGCAGGCGAAGATCTCCGACGACCCGCGCGCGATGAATCGCACGATGCTTCGTTCGCGCCGAACCCGCTTGATCGGGGAGAAGCCGCCGGCCGGCTGGGCGGTGGGAGATCCCGTTCTGCGTCGTGTATACTTCGGCGGAGGCTGGCCGGAAGTGGCGATCGCCCAATTCCTTCAGACCGGGCATTGGACGAAAAATTTCCCCAATTATAATCAAGTCCGGGCGGCAAGCAAGGCCGAGTCCGGCGCGCGGCGCATCGCCCCGGCAGCCGGGGCCGTCCTCGGGAATCGGGACTTGCCACGGGCCGCAGGGCGCGCGTGCGCGCTCGCCATGACCTGTCTGGCCTTCCTGGCCGGCTGCGCCATGGCGCCCGCTACCCTGCGGCCCGCCGGCGTGGAGGGCATCGCGTCGATCTACAGCAATGATCTCGCGGGGCGACGGACGGCCAGCGGTGAACGCTACGATCCATACAAGCTGACGGCGGCCAGCCGCCGCTTCCCGCTCGGGACCCGGGTTCGCGTGAGGAATCTTGCCAATGGCCGAAGCGTGGTCGTCCTCATCAATGATCGCGGCCCTTACGAGGACGGCAGATTGATCGACCTGTCGGAGCGGGCGGCACGCCGACTCGGCATGCTCAAGCGGGGATTGGCGCGGGTCCTTGTCCGCGCCGTGCGGTGAGCCTTCCGCACGAGACATCGTCTGCTATACATACACTGATTGTGTTCGCCGCAGCCGATCCGACGCACATGCCGTCTGCCGCGATTTCCCGGGGGCGCGCGCCGGGTTTGCGGGGAACGGGGCGATGCCGCCGTGAGATATCGGCGAAAAGCACTTCCCAAAATGCGGAATAGTTGATTAGAATGCTCGAGTATTACCCAACAGGAGGGCGATGATGTCCGCAGAACTTCATGCCGCCGCGCTTGCCGGCGGAACCGAGACCGTACAGTCCCTGCTTGCGGCAGGCGGCGATCCCAATTGGGCCGGAGAGGATGGAGATACGCCGCTGATGGCGGCCGCACGCCAGGGGCATTTGGACGTCGTGCACGCCCTGCTTGAGGCCGGCGCCCTCGTCGACGCGGTAGATGCGAACGGGTGGACGGCCTTGTTCAAGGCGTCTTATAACCACGAGCTCGATACCGGCTTTGCGCCTGTCGTGAAGGCGCTGCTGGACGCAGGCGCCAATCCCAACGCGACGATCTATTTCGGGATCACGCCGCTCATGCTGGCGGCGGGGGGCGGCGAGGGGGCCGTATGCGAGGTATTGCTCGCGGCGGGGGCTGATCCGAGGGCCGTGAACGAAGCGGGGCGGACGGCGCTGCAGATGGCGAAGGAACGGTATTGGGTGGACGTGATCAATCTGTTGCACGAGGCGAGCGGATTGACCCCCGAGACCGACGGCGCCTGTTCGACCGGCGCCCACGCCGAAGGGGGCGGGCGGGTCGTCAATTTCGTCCGCAAAGAGGTTCACTGAAGCCGCGCCCTTTCGGGGCGGTCCGCCCGCGCCGGATTCCCTTACGCGGATGGCCCGGCCGGACAACCCCGGTCGGGCATCCAGCGGGCGAGTTGTCCGATTCCCATCGGAGCGGCGAGGAAAAAGCCTTGTCCGGCTTCGCAGCCTGCCCGAGCGAGGAAGGTTTCCTGTTCCGGGGTTTCGATGCCTTCCGCGACCGTGCGCAGTTTGAGGCTTTTGGTCATGGCGATGATGGCGCGAACGATGGCCCCGTCATCTGGATTGTGCGACACCCCCGTGATGAAACATCGGTCGATCTTCAGGCAATCGATGGGGAAGCGGCGCAGATGGCTCAATGACGAGAACCCAGTCCCAAAGTCGTCCATGGCCAGCGAGACGCCGATCTCTTTGAGCTCCCCGAGCGTCTTTCGGGCCGCCTCCGGATCCTGGATGACCATGCTCTCCGTGATTTCGAGTTCAAGCCGCGCGGGGTCAAACGTGGCGCGTGCCAGAATCCGTTCGATGCGAGAGGCCAAGTCGTGCTGCAGCAGTTGCCGCGCGGACAAGTTGACCGCCACATGCAGGTGCATGTCTCCCGAAATGCCCAACGCTCCGGCGTCGCGGCAGGCGGTTTCCAGGACCCATTCTCCAATCGGCAGGATCATGCCCGTCTGCTCGGCGAGAGGGATGAATTTGTCTGGGGCAATGAGTCCAATTTCCGGATGCCGCCATCGCACGAGCGCCTCGATGCCGATGAGCCCGCCGGTGGCGAGATCGACTTGCGGCTGGTAGGCCACCACGAGTTCCTGACGCTCCAGCGCGCGATGGAGGTGGCTTGCGAGGCGCAGGGTCTCGAAAGCGCGCACATTGAGATCCGCCGAGAACACATGATAGCCGTTCTTTCCTCGGGCTTTGGCGCGGTACATCGCGACGTCGGCGTGCTTGATCAAGGCGGCCATGCTGTGCCCGTCCCGGGGGTAGCAGCTGATGCCGATGCTCGCGGTGACATAGAGTTCCTGTCCCGCGATCAGAATGGGCGTGCGTAGCGCGTCGATCAGCTTCTGGGCGACCACGGATGGGCCCTGCGCATCAGGATGGCCGTCGAGCAGAACGGCGAATTCATCACCTCCAAATCGTGCGACCAGATCGCTTTCTCGCACACTGCCCTTGATCCGCTGGGCGATCGCTCGCAGCAGCAGGTCGCCGACAGGATGTCCCAACGAATCGTTGACCGTCTTGAAACCGTCCAGATCGATGAACAGCACGGCAAGCTCGCGGCCGCTGCGCTGTGTCCGTGCGATCGCCTCCTCGAGGCGCTGCTGGAAGTGGCTGCGATTATGCAGGCCGGTCAGCGTATCGTGATGCGCTAGGAATTCCAGGCGCGCCTCGTACTGCTTTTGTGTCGAGATGTCGTTGAAGACGGCAACGAAATGAGTCGGGCGCCGGGCCGCGTCGAGGACGGCGCTCACGCTCAGCAGACCAGGGTAGGTTTGCCCGCCTTTCCGCTGGTCCTGGATCTCGCCCTGCCAGTGGCCGCACGCTTTCAGCGCTCTCCACATTTTTTTATAGAATCGGCGCGGATGGGAGCCGGAAGTGAGAAAGTGGGGAAGCGTTCCGGCGACGTCCTCAGAGGCGAAACCCGTGATGCGAGCGAATGCCTTGTTCACGAAGACGATCCGCAGGTTCGCATCGGTCACGAGAACCCCTTCGGCCATATTCTCGAGGGCGCTTGCCGCCAGACGGAACTGTTCCTCGATCCGTTTGCGCTCGGAGATGTCGAGGATGACGCCCACCAACCCCCCGAGGCGTCCGTCCGCGTGCAAGAAGGTGCCCTTGTGAAAGATGACGGAACGCCTGAGGCCGTGCGCATCCAGGACGCTCGATTCATAGGTCTGGACGCCGCCGTCGCGGCACAGCGCTAGATCTGCCCGGTGATAGACGTCTGCCAGTTCCTTCGGCGCGATGTCGTAGACCGTCTTGCCGGTGATCTGCTCCCGCGGCAGCCGAAGAAAGTGCTCGAAGGCCTTGTTGCATCCGAGGTAACGGCCCCCGTCATCCTTGTAGAACACGGGGGCGGAAATGGCATCAAGGATCTGCTCGACGCGGATCTCCGGGTGTCCCCACCCGGCGAGCGACGCCGCCGGCGAGTCGATCGACCACTTGCCGATCGACAGGCCTTCTTTATCGGTCGTCCGCCAGCACAATTCATCGCTCACGGCGAGATCGCCCCCGCCGTCCTGGCGGAAGCGATATTCGCGGCGGCAGGGGCGTTCCGGTCGATCGCCCTGGGGCGTCCCTTGAACCGCGCCGTCCGCATGGAGGCGTTCGCTCAGGAAACGTGCGAGTTCAGGCCCCTTGGATGGGGCGCCGAACGTCTCGGCCGCACACCGATTGATCCACTGAATCCGGGGTGGTTCGTCGCCCCGGGCGAGATAGAACGGATAGGGCAGGGTATCGAGGGCCGCGCGTAAGCGCGCTTCAAGCTCACCGTATGTTGTCGTTTCCATCCCGAGTGCTTTTTACTTATTGTTCTGATTCCCATTTTCGAACAGTGTAGCAGGATTGGCCAGCCCGGTCATGCGCGCGTGCATGCGCCCGTCTGTCCCAGGCCGGGAAGGCCCGGGCCGGTGCCGGACGGATCGCGCCGCCGTCCGATTCGTGGTAGCATCAACAGTTGTCCGTTCTCACGAGGGGCTATCATGCCCTGAGGGCGTTTCCTGTTGTCTTCGCCGATCGTCAAAGTGCCGGAGAAAATTCGTCTATCCAAGCTCATGTCCGCGCGTGGACTGTGCTCGCGCCGGGAGGCGGACGCCTATATCGAGCGGGGCTGGGTGCACGTCGACGGGATCCTGGTGAATACCCTGGGGACGAAGGTGGACCCGGGAAGTGCCATCACGCTGACCGGGGGTGCCCGCGCGCAGCAGGCAGGACGGGTGACGATCCTCCTCAATAAGCCGATCGGCCTCGTCTCGGGCCAAGCGGAAGACGGCTATCGACCAGCGGTTTCCCTCATCGGCCCCCAGACCCAGGACCTCTCGGACGCCCGGCGCGCACCCTTCGATCCGTCGCACCTGCGCGGCCTTGCGCCTGCCGGGCGCCTCGATATCGATTCACAGGGCCTGCTGGTGCTCACGCAGGACGGACGCATTGCCAAGACTCTGATTGGCGCGGATTCTCGGATCGAGAAGGAGTATCTGGTGCGGGTCGAAGGGCGCCTGGATGCGAACGGACTCAAATTGCTCAATCATGGCTTGGCCCTGGATGGCGTTTCGCTTAAGCCTGCTCGGGTGCGCTGGCAAAATGACGACCAGTTGCGGTTTGTTCTTCAGGAGGGGCGCAAACGCCAGATCCGCCGCATGTGTGAGCTCGTCGGGCTGCGCGTGACCGGTCTGAAGCGCATCCGCATCGGCCGCGTCAAGCTGGGCGATCTTCCGCTTGGCCGCTGGCGGTACTTGGCCCCGGGCGAGCACTTTTAGCCTATGTCCGGAAATGCCAGCAACGATGGATCCGCTTGTTGCGGAAGTCTTCGGGGACCGTTCGCGCGGAAAGGTCGGTGAACGCGCAGTTCGCGAAGGCGTCGGCGTCGAGCTCGAAGGAGCGGAGGTTGGTCGAGAAGAAGAGTTCCCCTTCCGGCGCCAGCAGACGCAGACATTGTTGAATCAATGCCACGTGATCGCGCTGGATGTCCAGCGTGCCCTGCATTTTCTTGGAATTTGAGAAGGTGGGCGGATCCATCACGATCAAGTCGTACTGCTCGCCGTGGGCCACCGCCTCGCGCAGGAATGCGAAGACGTCGGCCCGGACCAGCCGATGGCGGGTCAGGTCAGCGTCGTTGAGCAAGAGGTTGCGGCGCGCCCACTCCTGGTAGGTGTTGGACAGGTCCACGCTGACTGAGCTCCGCGCATGACCGCCGCTTGCATAGACGGTGAAGCTTGCGGTGTAGGCGAAGAGGTTGAGCACCCGTTTGTCGCGTGCGCGTTCTCCGACCATGCGGCGTGTCATCCGGTGGTCGAGAAATAGGCCGGTGTCCAGATAACGGTCCAGATCGACCAGGAAGCGGTAGCCGCCTTCGTGTACGATGAATTCGTCCCGCGACCGGCCCGTCTTGCCGTATTGGGCAGTGCCCCGCTGCCGTTCCCGGCGCTTGTAATGAATCGCCGTGGGCGATACCTGCAGGATCTCGCCGACGGTATCCACAGCCCCGGCGACCCATGTGTCGTGGCTGCCTTCTGCGTGCACCCAGCCGGTGTCGAACTCCTGCAGGTGCACCCGCCCTTCATAATAGTCCACGGCGAGGGGGAATTGGGGGACGTCCCGCTCATAAACGCGAAAGCATGTCACACCTTCGCGCTGCGCCCATCGGCGCAGGTGTCTCCAATTCTTGCGCAGGCGGTTGCCGAAGGCTGGAAAATCGGTGTTCAAGGGCGGCTGCAGTGAGGACACGAAGACGCTACTTTAACGACCCCGTGTTCACCTGGCAAGCCGACGACGGTTGCGGGAATGGACGGCGATCGGGGCCATGCGCGCAGAAATCCCGGCGCGGTGAACTTGGGATAAAATGCCGGCTTGAGCCATAGTGGGACCTACGCGTTTCATGCAGGAATATTCGACCATCGCCGCAGTAGACCTCGGGTCCAACAGTTTCCGGTTGCAAGTGGCTCGGGTCGTTCAGGACCAACTCTATCCCCTCGATTCCCTGCGCGAGGCCGTGCGCATGGCCGAAGGCCTGACGCCGGAGAAGCTGCTGGATAGCGCTTCCCAGGCGCGCGGACTCGAATGCCTCAAGCGCTTCGGAGAGCGCCTGCGCGGCCTACCCGCCGATGCCGTGCGCGCGGTGGGCACCAATACCTTGCGGGTGGCCAAGAACGCGCCGGCCTTCCTGCAGCGGGCCGAGGAGGCGCTCGGATTCCCCATCGACGTGATCGCCGGTCGCGAAGAGGCGCGCCTCATCCATCTGGGGGTTGTCCACAGCTTGCCGCCATCGCCCCTGCGGCGCCTCGTCATCGACATCGGCGGCGGGTCGACCGAATGCATCATCGGAACAGGCCTCGTGCCGCGGAAGATGGAAAGCCTTTACATGGGGTGCGTGAGCTACTCCCGGCGCTTCTTTCCCGACGGCCGGATCACTCGGGACAACCTGCGCCGTGCGGAAATCGCCGCGCGCATGGAGGTGCAGGCGATAAAGGCCGATTTCTCGGCCGACCGCTGGCAAGAGGCGATCGGCTCCTCGGGCACGGCGCGCGCCTTGGCGGATATCTTGCAGGGAGGCGCCGACGCCGACGCGGGCATCACGGCGGACGGACTGGCGCGGCTGCGCATGGCGCTGGAGAAGGCCGGAGACGTCAAGCGGCTGACGCTTCCGGGCCTCAGGTCCGATCGTCTTCCCGTCCTGCCGGGGGGATTTGCCATCATGGCCGCGATCTTCGCCGAGTTGGGTGTCGAGCGGATGATCGTGGCGAGCGGCGCGCTGCGGGAAGGTGTCCTGTACGATCTCCTGGGTCGCTTTCATCATCACGACATGCGCGAAACCACGGTCAGCGAGTTTATGCGGCGCTATCACGTGGATCCCGCCCAGGCGCGGCGTGTCGGGGCGCTGGCGCTGACGTTCCTGGAACAGCTGGGCGGGGCCGGGCGCGACGGGGTTCGCCAGCAGCTGGGCTGGGCCGCGTGCCTGCACGAGATCGGGATTTCCATTGCCCATAGCGGCTATCACAAGCATTCCGCCTACATCATCGAGCACGCGGACATGCCCGGCTTCTCCAAGAAGGAGCAGATGCGGCTCGCCGCCCTCGTGCGCACGCAACGGGGCAAGCTGGGCAAGATCGAGGTCGCGTTGAGCGAGAATCTTGACTGGGATGCCGTGATTGCGCTACGGCTCGCCGTGCTATTCAACCGCAGCCGCACGCACCTGTCTTTGCCGCCTCCCGTGCTGGCGCGGGCCGCAAGGGATCTGCGCCTGGAGGTCGATGGCACGTGGATGAACAACAACCCGCTCACCGAAGCGGCGCTGGATGCCGAGGCGAAGGAATGGAAAGAGGTCGGTCTTTCGTTCGCATTCGGTCCCCCGCCGCGCGGGGCGTAAAGCCAGGCTAGGGCGCCTCGTCCATCCGGTCAGGCCACCCTCGCCGCCTTGATCCGCGCCTCCTGCACTTTCCTCAATGCTTATCCCCGTGCCGTATCTGCGGGCCTGGCGCGCGCCCCCGCCGAGTGCCGACGAGGCACGACTACGGCGCCAGGACTGGATTCAAGTGGAGGGGCTCGCCAGTCCATCAGGGGGGCGGCCGGTAACCCAATAAGGCCGCGCCTGCTTCCTTTCCGTAGTGGCTCAATTCGCGACACCGGTGATGCACATTGAATCACGCCAGCCGGCGGCGAAAGCCGCTCATTCGGCGCGATGTTGCTGTTCTCACTGAGAAATCTCTTTCCTGGCGACCCGAATCTCGGGGTGGCATCGGAATTGCTTAATAACCATGCAGCGGGCCCGAAGCGAGCGCCCGCTGCAATGGCCACAGCCCTGGGGAGAGCCTGCATGGAGTTGTTCAAGAAAACACTCGATCCCATCGTCGCCCTCGCGATCATCGCGCTGCTCGACGTGTTCCTGTTTCTGATCGTGGGCGCCTGGACGGTCGGCGGCGGGGAAACCATGATCGCCGGCCTGGTCGCGAAATATGTGTTAGGGGCCAAGACCCTGGCGCGCATTCCCTTCTGGCGCCTGGTGTTTACCCCTACCTGGGCCTATTGGAAGATCTACATCAGTTTGGGCATGGGCTTTGGTGCGTTCGTGGCCGCCGTGCTCAGCAAGGAATTCTACTGGCGCGTGCCGCGCCATCTCTCGGAATGGGTGATGATCACCATTGGCGGGCTACTGATGGGCATCGGCATTCGGATGTCTTTCGTGTGCAATGTCAGCACATTCTTTGGGCTGACCCCAGAAATGAATCTCGGCGGGTATCTTGCGGTGAGCGGTATCGTGGCCGGAGCCTGGGTCGGCAGCCTGATCTACAAGACGGTCTTGGAGGCGTAGAGACATGATCACGGTGACAGGGCAGTGCGTTGCGGCGTTTGTCTTCGGAACCACGGTCGGGGTGCTGGTGCAGCGCTCCCGCTGGTGTAACACGGCGGCGCTGCGCGATGCGATGCTTTTCAAGAGCTACCGGAACACCAAGGCCTTACTGGTGGGCATGATGATCCTCACGCTCGGATTCACCGGCTTCATCAGCGTCGGCAATGGCAATCCCATGCGCTTCGACGTCGGCCTCAACCAGTTCGTCGGGCTGTTCCTTTTCGGCATCGGCATGGTGCTCGCCGGTGCCTGTACGGTGTCCTCCTGGGTCAAGACCGGGGAAGGCAATATCGGGGCCCTGTGGGCACTGTTGTTTCTGATCATCGGGATGTTCGCGTTTTCGCTGGTTTGGTCGGCTACTTACTGGCCTCCGGCGCCGGCGACCATGACCGGGCAGCCTAACCTGTCGGGACTGCAGTTCGGCTTCGCCGACGCCTTGACCCTGCAGCAGAAAACCGGCATCCCGGCAATCGCATTCGGCCTCGTCCAATTCGCGGCCTTGTTCGGTCTGTACCGCGCAATCTTGCGCAAGGAGCGGGCCATGCAGGGGGCGCGCGGCCAGGTGCCGTCCGCGACCAGGCATTCGCCGTCGCGGACGGAGGCGGCGGTGCCGGAATCGGCCGTCGGTGCCGCGATGACAGCTGGCGGTGGCGTCAGCGGATCTTTACAAGAGGAGGCGTAAGCATGGGTCTGTTTAGCGGCAAAAAATCCGAACAGCGGATCGCGCAGGCGGCGGGCACGGTCACGCTCGATGATCAGCACTACACCATAAGCCAGGTGGTGGATGTCCTGGGTGATTCCTGCCCGCGGCCGCAACTCATGACCAAGAAGGCGCTAAGCCATGCGGCGCCGGGAGCGGTGATCGAAGTCAAGGTCGACAATCCGACCTCGATGGAGGCCATACCGCCGATGATGCCGGAACTCAATGGCTCCCACCTGGGCACCGTCAAGGCGGAGCGCTACTGGCGCGTGTTCGTGCGCAAGAACTAGGAGGTGGCCATGTCCGCCGCTCGGATACAGATGATCATCCTCGCGCTGCTGGGTTTTGCGGCGACCGTAGGCTCGTTCGCCTACCTGATTGCGAAGCCTCCTGCATACCTGCGGGCCACGCGCGACGGTGTCCCGTTCTTTACGCCGCCGGTCATCAACCCGGTGGATGGCAAGCCGCTTAGCGTGAATACCCTGGTGCGCGACTACAAGGGGACGGCCGGACCCGGTGTCGGCGCGTCAGTCGATTGACCGTAAGCACAATTTCTGGAGGCCATCATGCATCTCGACCTGCAAAGCTGGTTGCAGATCATCATGTTCGGGGTGACGTTCTACATCCTGTACATCGCCTTGACCAAGGACGTTTTTTGAGGGAACCGATGATGAGCAGCAAACAAATCATCCTGTACTGCGTCGTCTGCCTCGGCGTGACCCTGGCCGCGCTGACGGTCATGTTCCGGTACGCGGCGGTGTCGCCACGGGCCATGGCGCGGGCTCATATCCCGCAGCCGATGGAATCGTTTCCGCCCCTCACTCTGGGCGGCGCCTACGGCACGGTGAGCATGGTCGACCTCGTGGGCTACTACCTGCAGCACCCGCCGGCCGCCGCTGCCTCCGGCGTTCCCGCCGCCGCGCCGGTCAGGATCGGCGGCTGCTGAGGCACCATGGCGCGCCCGGCCCTGCTTGTGCTGGCACTGCTGATGGCCACCGGTGCCGCGGCATCGCCGCCGGGGGGGGATTTCTCCTATGTGTCGCGGCTTCCAGGTGCTCGCGTTCCCGGGGCTGTCGTTCTGGACACGCGGCCGCTGGCGGCTTGCGCATCACGTTCGTTGCCCGGGGCACGATGCTTGCCCCCGCGCGAGTTTATGGGGCCCCATCATCGGCTGGCCAGTTTCCGGGACATCCTATGGGTGCTGGGCGCGAGCGGGCTCTCGGGTCGGGAGACCGCGGTGGTGGCCGGGGATGACCCGGTGCGGCGCGACTTTGTGGCGGGGGTGCTATATCTCGCGGGCCAGTCGCGGGTCGCGGTGCTGACCGCCCCGCTGACGCCCCTGATCGCCCGAGGGCCGGCGGCGCCGGGCACCACGCGAGGAATGTTCCGAAACCCGGTATACCAGGGACGGCCTCGGGCCGGGCTGATCGTTCTGCGGGGTGAACTGGCCCGGGCCCTGCGCGGGGCGCATCCTCCCTATCTGCTGGACGGGCGAAGCCTGGCATCGTACTGGGGGCGGCGCATCCGTGCGGCGCGAGGCGGACACCTGCCAAGCGCGCAGCCGCTGCCTATGCCGGCGTTGCGGCTCGCCGTGGCGGCGCACGCGATTGCGTTGCCGCCCGTCACTTCGGCTGTGGCGTATGCGAACGACGCCTACGACTCGATCGCCTACTTCACCCTGCTTCGCGCGGGTGCGGGGTTTGCGGCCCGGGTCTATCCCGCGGGATGGGTGGACTGGGCGGACCACACTGGACTGCCGGTGGATTCGGAAACCTTCGATCAAAGACCCTTGCAGGGTCCTGGCCGACGGGTTCCCGTTGCGCCGTCCGCCAGGGCGAAGCCCGGCTCGCTCGCACCACTCGCCGCGGCGCTGTTGCTCGCCGCGCTCACCGGCTACTACCTTGGACGGAGGCGTTCATGATGGATCTTATGTTTCTAGTTTCCCGGCCCGATGCCGGGCGCACGCTGGCACCGCTGATGCGCGCCTGTCGGCGGCGAGGGGTGAGCTGGGGATGCTTTTTCACGAACGCGGGCGTGCGGGTTCTGCTGGATGCCGGCGTCGTCGAGCAGCTCCGGTGCGCATCCAAAGCCATCGCGTGCGAATATTCGTGGGAGCGCCACATGGGACATGCGCGGTGTCCGGTCGAACTGGGCAGCCAGACGGGCAACAGCGCGCTGGTGGCCGAAACCGCGAAAATCATCAGCCTGTGAGGGGGGAACGCGTGAAAGTGCACAAATCAATTCTTCTGCTGGGGCGTGATGACCACGCCGAAGCCATGCGCGTAGCGGCCGGCCTGACAATCTTCGGGCACAAGGTGCGTCTGGTGTTCATGACCGGGCCGGTGGCCGAGACCCCTGAGAACGTGCGGCAGGCCGAACTGCTCGAGCTCTCGGACATCGAGCCGGAGACCACGGTGCCCGGCCAAGAGCTACCGCATGTCAGCGCGGAGGCACTGTCGCTGGCGATGGTCGAGGCCGATGCCGTGATCAGCCTGTGAAAGGAGGAGGGCCATGAATGTTGCCGTGCTGAATACGGAATCGTTTGCGGACAGGCAAACGGTAGAAGAGGCGCTGTCCGAGCTTGAGGTGTTCCACGAAGTGCATCGTTGGGATGTGACGCGGACGACGATGTCCGACGAGGACTGGAATCAGGTGCTGGATACGCTGCTGGCTTCCGATGTGGTAGTGACTCTCTAACAAGGTGAGGAGACGTGTGATGAAAAGATCGTTACTGTGTGGGATCGCGTTGTTGGGGAGCAGCGCCGCGTGGGCAGCGCCTTCGGCCCCGGCGCTGGTGGATGGCGCCTGGGTCGCGGCGCATGCGTGCAGGCCGGGCATCGTGTTGCTCGATATCCGAAACCCGATCGGCGGCGGCGGCGATCTGACCGCGTATCTGCGGGACCATATTCCGTGCGCGGTCTACAGCAACTATGCCAATGGCGGTTGGCGCATCAACGTCGGCGGCGCGCCCGGATTGGTGCCCCCGGTGCCGGCCCTCGAGAAGCTGATCGGCGGGCTCGGAATCGGCAACAATACCCGCGTGGTGATCTATTCGGGCGGGGGCAACGCGACCGATATGGGCGGCGCGACGCGCGTGTTCTGGACGTTCAAGTATCTGGGCGACAACAACGTCTCGATCCTCGATGGCGGGTACGCCGCCTATGTCGCCGGGAAACACCCGGTCCAGCCCGGATTCAACAAGCCGACCCCGACCATCTTTGCGGCACACCCGCGTCCGGCGCTGCTCGCGAGCGAGCAGGATGTCCAGCAGGCCATGAAGTCGGGAATCGTGCTGGTGGACAACCGGCCCTCGGCCCAATACCTCGGCATCAACCGGACCGCCAACGTGGTGGTGCGCAACGGCACCATTCCGGGGGCTCATAACCTGCCCGAGAACTGGATCACGCAGAACGACGGCGGGACCTTCCGGTCGCCTACGGCGCTACGGGCCCTCTACGCGGCGGCCCACGTGCCGACGACGGGCAAGGAAATCAACTTCTGCAACACGGGGCACTGGGCCTCGCTCGGGTGGTTTGCGAGCTATGAACTGCTGGGCGATAAGCAGGCCAGGCTGTATGCCGGATCGATGTCGCAATGGTCGCGCAATCCGGCCTTGCCGATGGTCGAGAAGGTGCACGACTGAGGCCGCTCGGCAGACTGTGCGGCGGCGCGCTCGTGGCGATCGTTCTGGTCGCCACGGCCGCTCCCTCGGGCGCCGCAGCCGGCGAGCGGACGCAGCGTTTCGCCCTCGAGATCGCCGTCCTCTCGGGCCGCAGCGGCCGACTCTTGTCGGGCGGCCTCACGCCGGCGCAGCGCGGGCGAGTGCAGGCGAAGATCCGAAGCGCGCTGGGTGTCCTTCCATTACTCGCCCGGGACTGTCTCGAGGAGCAGCGGCGGGCCGACGAACGTCCCCTCCTGGCGCGGCTGCAACGGCTCGCGGCGGACTATTCGCACGGGCGGATGCACGCTCTGGCGAAGGGGCTTGAGGGGCTGTCGCGGCGCTATCCCGTGGACATGCAGGGGCTGTTGCCGTTGCCGGGTTCCTCGCGCGCGGCGCGCGCGGGTCGCACGCTGTATGATCAGCGGTGCATGGGGTGTCATGCCTATCCGGATGCCCGGTCACCGGCTCCGGCACCCAACCTGTTCGTCATGGCGCATGCATTCTCGGATGCGCAACTCGTCGTCAGTCTGCTGACGGGCATCCGGGGAACCCGTTCAACGACGTTGGTCAACCCGCTAAACCGTCAGGACATTGCCGATCTGGCCGCCTATCTCAAGCATAAAGGGGCCTTGGGTCCGTGAGCGCCGACATCCGCCGCTCATCAATGCCCCGGGATGCGGCGCACGCGGGTCGCGATGGGCATGCGCCTCGCGAACCCGCCTATGGTCTCGCGCCTGGAGCCGGTGTTACGAGGGCTGTTGGCGTCTCGTCCGCCGTGTGGCGCCTTTCCGGTCTCCTGTTCATCCGGGCGCGCGATGGTCGTCTCGGTTGTGCCCGGGAATTGGCCCACTGGCGGCCGGCGCCGGAGACGGGGGCGCACGACGGCCCCCTGGAGGGTGTCTCGCCGCCGAGGCATGCCTGGGGTACACTGTCGAGGGGGAACAGTAGGCAGCCGAGAGGACTGGCGGGACGCCCTGGGGCGGGCGGCCTGCCGCAGGGGCGAGATGTGCGTCGGATGATCACCGGGCCGCGATGGGTGTTGTGCTGCGTAGCGATGGTCGCGATGCTCGCGGCCGGCGGAGCGGCAGCCGCACGTCCCCAGCGCTACTACCGGTTCGGCGTGCTTCCGCTGCAGAGTCCGACCATGCTGGCCCGCATGTTTCTGCCGCTGGCGGACGCTCTCCAGCAGGCACTGCACCGGCCTGTTCAGTTTGTGACCGCTCCGAATTTTTCAGCCTTCATGCGGCGCGTCCGGCGGCATCAGTACGACATCATCTATCTCAATCCGCTGCTGTATACGCGTGCTCGCCGCTGGGGATATCATGTCGTCGTCAAAGTGGCCGGCGAGCCGTTCACGGGCATTCTCGTCGTGCGCCGCGACAGCGGGATTCGCCGGCTCGGGCGGCGGAGGTTGTCGCCGCGGCTGCGCATCGGCTTTCCCGATCCCAACGCCTACGCGGCCACGATCATGACGCGCCAGTATATGGCGGCGCGCGGCATCCACGTGAGCCGGGACATGAAGGTGAAATATTTCGGTTCCCAGGACTCCGCGCTGATGGCGGTGTATTACGGCATGGTCGATGTTGCCGGTGCGTGGTACCCGTCCCTGCGTTCCATGCCGCCGCACGTCCAGGCTTCGTTGCGGGTGATCGCGCAGACGCCGCCCCAACCGCAGATGCCCATTGCCGTGCGCGACGACATGCCGGCGTCCGACGTCAAGCGTGTGACGCAGCTTCTCACGCACCTCACCACCACCGCCCGCGGGCGCGCCGCCCTTGCTCATCTCGGATTCAACCGCGGCTTCGTGATCGCGCACGACAGCGAATACGACGGGGTCAAGCCATGAGCGTGATCGAGCTGGATCGCGTCGAAACGGCACCGGTCAGGGAGGTGCAGGCGCCGAAGCTGTCCTTCTTCCGTACCCTGCGGTTCCGGCTGATGTTGTCGGTCGCGCTCGTGCATGCCGTGCTGATGGGCGCGTTCGTCTGGTCTGCCGTGAACCAACAATCCGCGGCGATCCGGGCGGAGCTGCGCAACCGGGCGCACTCTCTCATTACGCTCATGGCCGTGGCCAGTACCAATGCCTTGCTGGCCGAGGATCTGGGATCGCTGGCGGAAGTGACTGCACGCGTGAAACGCCAGCCCGACGTGATTAACGGGGCGATCCTGGATGTGCGAGGGGATGTTCTCGCCAGCACCGATGCGCAGCAGGTGGGCCATTACCTGCGGATACCGCCGCGCGGCAGTGCGGTGGGAGGACTCCATCGACTCGAGTTGGAGGAGCAGGTCCGGGTGGCGGGGCAACGGGTGGGCACCGTGCTCCTGGGCATGTCGACGCGCCATCTGCAGAGCGAGTTGGCCGCCACGCGCGATGAGGGCCTGCTGTTTATCCTGCTCGCGCTAGTGGTGGGCAGTGTTGCCGCCTGGGGGGTGTCGTTGCTCATCACACGCAACCTGTATACGCTCATGACCGCGGTTCGCAGGATCGGCCGGGGCAACCTGGGTGTTCGTGTGGATTTGCAGCCGAACGATGAGGTGGGATTGCTCGGCGGGGCATTCAACGCCATGGCCGAATCCTTGCAGCGGATCTCGGAGCAGGCGCAAAGCGAACACCAGAGGCGGACCGATGCCGAACGGTTGGCCTGCGTGGGCGAATTGTCGGCCAGCATCGCTCACGAAATACGCAACCCGCTGTCGGCGGTCATCAATTCGGTGAAGCTTCTCGACCGCCCCGATTTGCCGGCGAGCGACCGTGCGCAGTCGATCGCGATTCTCAACACCGAGTCGTTGCGCCTGCAGCGCATCCTCAACGATTTTCTCGATTTTGCGCGCATTCGCGAGTCGCGGCTGGTGACCGGGGACCTGAGCGCCCTGATTGAGGAGGTCGCCGCTCTCATTCGCCAGCATCCGCATGCCGGCACCGTGAAGGTGGACATCCAATGCGATGTCCGCCCGTGTTTGGTGCGCCACGATCCGGACCAATTGCGGCAGGTCATTTGGAACCTGATGTTGAACGGGGTGCAGGCCATGCCCGAGGGCGGCCAGCTTCAGGTGCGCGTCAGGTGCCGCGCTCGCACCGCGCGCGTCAGCGTGACCGACACCGGCTGCGGCATACCGGTTCAGCTGCTCGACAAGATCGTGCGGCCTTTCGTGACCGGTCGCAAGCAGGGCACGGGACTTGGCCTGTCCATCGCGCAGCGGATCTTGATGCAGCACGGGACCACGCTATCGATCCTGAGCCACGTGAACGTGGGAACCGAAATGAGCTTCGACCTGGAGGTCGCCTGAATCCGATGGCCACGTTACTGATCGTTGACGACGAACCGTCCATCCGCCAGACGCTCAGCATGCTGTTGCGGGCAGAAGGGTATGTGGCGCTCGAAGCCGATGGGCTGGAGGCTGCAGCGGCGGCGCTGGAGCGGCAGCCGGTAGATCTGGTCATTCTCGATCTGCGCCTGGGAGATGCGAACGGAATGGCGTTGCTCGCGCAGCTCAAGGCTGCGGCGCATCCCGCCGAAAGCATCGTGATGACCGCCTATGCCTCGATCGAAACCGCGGTCGAGGCGATGCGGCTCGGTGCCTATGACTATCTGACCAAGCCCATCAACCCCGATGAGCTGATGTTGCGCATCAACAAGGTGCTGGAAAAGAAATCGTTGCGCGAGGAAGTCAAGCGTCTGCGCGAAAAGCTGTCGGGGCGCGATCACTTGTCCCGGATCATCGCCGGCAGCCAGGCGATGCAGGAGATTGTCGCTCTGGTGGAGCGCATCGGCGACCTGGATATTCCGGTGCTGGTGACGGGTGAGACGGGAACCGGCAAGGAGGTGGTCGCGCGCGCCATCCATGCCGCCAGCCGGCGTGCTCAGGCCCCGTTCATCGCGGTCAACTGCTGTGCGCTGCCGGAGGAACTCCTCGATTCGGAGCTTTTCGGCCACGTCAAAGGCGCGTTCACGGGGGCCACCGCGAACATGCGTGGCCTGTTCCAGCGTGCCCATAAGGGTACGCTGTTTCTTGACGAGATCGGCGATATCAGTCCGCGCCTGCAGGCCAAGCTGTTGCGGGTGCTGCAGGAAGGCGAGGTGCGCCCGGTGGGGGGCGAAGCGGAAGTGAAGGTGGACGTGCGCGTGATCGTCGCGACCAACCGGGATCTCGATGCGATGGTGGCGGCGGGCGGCTTCCGCAGCGACCTGCTGTTCCGCCTGAACGTGCTGCCGATCGCCCTGCCGCCATTGCGTGAACGGCGTGAGGATATTGCGCTGCTCGTGGATCATTTCCTGATGCAGCTGCGTCAGCGGCGGGGACGGGACGACTTCTCCCTCACGGCGGCCGCGCGCGACAAACTGCTCGAGTACGATTGGCCTGGCAACGTGCGGCAGTTGGAAAACATCATGGAGCGCAGTTTCGCGCTGCATGCCAAGGCTGTTCTGGATGCCGACGATATCGCCCTGGGTCCGCCAGCGGGCGGGTCGGGGGCCCGCGAGGACGAGACCCGTCTCAGCCTGACGGAGATGGAGACGCGCCACATCCGACGCGTGCTCGCCGCCCATGGGGGCAACCAGGTCGCGGCGGCGCGGGTTCTCGGCATCAGCCGTTCGACCCTGCGGCGAAAACTCGACGAAGCAGGGTTGGCCCCTCCCGGCTGAAGGCCGGAATTCGCTCCCTGCGCGCGTTCGGTCAGGCCGCCGACATGTGCCGCCCGCGCAGGGGGGCTCTGGCGGGAGAGCGGTGCATCAACGAACAGCCGGGGGGTTGGGCCGTCCTGCCACCTGCACCGCCTCGACCGAGCAGGAGATTCTTGGGTCCGCCGGTGCCGACTGCCGATGCGGGCTGATGCCGCGATCAGGAGCGCAAACGGCGGTCATCTCTAGCGTTGTGGCTTCGGCAGGGCCATCGCGAGTCTGTTGAGCAGATGGTCCTGGGCGCAAAACGCCTTTCGGCGGCCGGGCGCGCATCGCTCGTAGCCACCGGACGCCGTCATTGCCCAAGCCTGCGTGTTGTCTCGCAGGTAAGGCTTGAGCCCCTCGTTGATGACGCGCCGCTTGAGCCTGGGATCGATGACGGGAAAACACAGCTCGATGCGCCGGAAGAAGTTGCGGTCCATCCAGTCCGCGCTCGACAGGTACACATCGTCTTCTCCCCCGTTCGCGAAATGGAAGATGCGGGTGTGCTCGAGAAATCGCCCGACCACCGAACGCACGCGGATGTTGTCCGACACGCCGGGAATCCCCGGACGCAAGGCGCATGCGCCGCGTACGATGAGGTCGATCGGCACGCCGGTTTGCGAGGCGCGATAGAGCGAGCGGATGATCTGCGGTTCCAGGAGCGAGTTCATCTTGGCGATGATACGCGCCGGCCGCCCGGCCTGGGCATGCTCGATTTCCCGCTGAATGGCCTCCATCAGGCGACGGTGCAGCGTGAAGGGCGATTGCCAGAGAAACGCCAGGCGGCCTGCTTGACCCAGGCCCGTCAACTGGGAGAAAACGTCGTGCGCATCGGCGCACAGGGCTTCGTTGCAGGTGAACAGCCCGAAGTCGGTATAGAGCTTCGTCGTGCGCGGATGATAGTTGCCGGTTCCGAGGTGCACATAGCGGCGCAGCCGTTCGCCTTCGCGCCTGACGACGAGCGCCATCTTGGCGTGCGTCTTGTAGCCCACGACGCCGTAGACGACATGGGCCCCCGCTTGCTCGAGGCGCGCGGCCCAGTTGATGTTGGCTTCTTCGTCGAAGCGCGCCAGCAGTTCGACCACGACCGTCACATCCTTGCCGCGCTCGGCCGCGGCGATCAGCGCTTCCATCAGCGTCGACTCGGGTCCCGTGCGATAGACGGTCTGCTTGATCGCCACCACATGGGGGTCGTCGGCGGCCTCCTGGATGAAATCGATGACCGGCTGGAAGGATTCGAACGGATGGTGGACGAGCACATCCCGGCGGGCGATCGCCTGGAACATGGAACGTTGTTTGGCGACCGCAGCCGGCTGGCGGGGAACAAACAGAGGAAATTTCAGCGCCGGGCGGTCCACCCATTCCGGCACTTGCATGAGGCGCACGAGATTGACGGGCCCGTTCACCTGATAGAGATCATCGGGCTCCAATCCGAACTGTCCAAGGAGGAAGGCCGCAAGCCCCGCCGGGCAGTTGTCGGCGACTTCAAGGCGCACCGCATCGCCGAAATGCCGGTGGGGCAGTTCCCCTTGCAACGCCAGGCGGAGGTTCTTCACCTCCTCCTCGTCGACGAAAAGGTCGCTGTTGCGCGTGACCCGGAACTGGTAGCAGCCCAGCACGCGCATGCCGGCGAACAATTCCCCTACATGTGCATGGAGAACGGAGGAGAGGAAAACGAAGCCGTACTCGCAGCCTGCAATCTCGTCCGGCACGCGGATGACGCGCGGCAGCGCGCGCGGCGCCTGCACGATGGCCGTGCCCGACTTGCGCCCGAAGGCATCGTTGCCCTCGAGCGAGACCGCGAAGTTGAGGCTTTTGTTCAGAACGCGCGGAAAGGGGTGCGCGGGGTCCAGCCCGATGGGCGTGAGGACCGGGATCACTTCGCGGAAGAAGTAGGCGCGAACCCACTCCTGCTGCGCCGGGGTCCAGTCGGTGCGCCGGAGAAAGCGGATATCCTGCGCAGCCAAGGCGTCCAGGAGCGTCTCGTTGAACAGTCGATACTGGCGGTCCACGAGGCGGTGGGCCTGTTTCGCGACCAGGCGATAGGTCTGTTTCGGGAGCATCCCGTCGGGGGCCGTGAGCGCGCCGTTGAGCTTGATATGTTCCTTGAGCCCCGCCATGCGGATTTCGAAGAACTCATCCAGATTGCTGCTGACGATGCACAGGAAGCGCAGCCGCTCGAGGGGAGGGGTGTCGGGATCCTCGGCCTGGGCCAGCACGCGCTCGTTGAACGCCAGCAGGCTGAGTTCCCGATTGATATAATAGTCTGGAGAAGTCAGGTCGATCATCCGCGTGATTCTACCTATAAAACGGCCATGTGATCTATCGCGCCCGGGCATTGCTTTCCGCTTTGGCGCCACCCGTCCCGTCGCGGAAATCGCCGTGCCGGTGGTCTTGGCACCGCCGCGATACGCTCGCCTGGGGCGCGCATACCCCATGAAGCCACGAAGGAACCCTTGCCCGTGATGGACTACATCAGTGAGAATGCGGTGCGTTTTGTCGCCCTGCGGCGCGAGATTCATGCGCACCCGGAACTCGCGTTCGAGGAAAGGCGGACGGCGGAGCTGGTGGCCCAGGCGCTTGCGTCCATGGGCATAGAGTGCCATCGCGGCCTCGCCGGAACGGGGGTGGTGGGCGTGCTCCGTGCCGGGGCAAGCGCACGGGCCATCGGCCTGCGGGCGGACATGGATGCGCTG
Source organism: Pseudomonadota bacterium (assembly GCA_021788645.1). Lineage (GTDB taxonomy): Bacteria > Pseudomonadota > Gammaproteobacteria > Burkholderiales > JAKAFK01 > JAKAFK01. The sequence continues at coordinate 5,178 of JAJYKK010000017.1, read as the reverse complement.
CCGATGCAGGAGCAAAACGCGTTTGCGCATCGTTCCCGGCTGCCGGGCCGCATGCACGCGTGCGGCCATGACGGCCATACGGCCATGCTCTTGGCGGCTGCGGATTACTTGGCGCACACCCGTCGTTTCGAGGGGACCGTGTATCTGATCTTCCAGCCGGCGGAGGAAGGGGAGGGCGGGGCGCGGCGAATGATGGCGCAGGGGCTGTTCGAGCAATTTCCCATGCAGGCCGTGTTTGGCCTTCACAACTGGCCCGCGTTGCCCGTCGGCCAGTTTGGCGTGATGCCGGGGCCTGTGATGGCGGCGGCTGACCAGTTCGACATTCGGGTGCGCGGGCAGGGAGCCCACGCGGCCATGCCCCACCAAGGGACGGACGCCATCGTCGCCGCGAGCGCCTTGGTGCAGTCGCTGCAGACCATCGCGAGCCGTACCCTCGACCCGCTCGATGCAGCCGTCATCAGCGTGACGCGCTTCCAGGCGGGCGGTGCCTACAACGTGATTCCCGAGGAGGCCCTGCTCGCCGGTACGGTGAGGACCTTCCGGCCCGCGGTGCAGCAGACGGTGGTGGCCGCGATCGCGCGCCTGTGCGAAGGCATCGGCAAAAGCTTCGGGGTGAATGCGACGCTGGATTACCAGGAAGGCTATCCCAGTGTGGTCAATTCGCCCGCGGAGACGCAGACCTGCCGCGCCGTGGCGGCATCGGTGGTGGGCGAACGCAACGTACGTTCGGATCTGCGCCCGTCGATGGGGGCGGAGGATTTCGCTTTCATGCTGCAGGCCAAGCCGGGGTGCTACGTGGTGCTGGGCAGCGGCCAAGGCGATGCGGACGCGATGCTCCACAATCCCCGCTACGACTTCAACGACGAGATTTTGCCGATTGGCGCCGCGTACTGGGCGCGTCTCGTGGAACACTGGCTGCCGCCGCCCTCTGTCCGTTAGAGTGCGCTATCGGGCACGCCCTGCGGCGCCCCCTACTCCCAGGCATGCTAACATGGAGAAAGAGGGAGGTGTGGCGCATGGACACGAACCAGTTTGAGAATCTGCTGACGGAGTTGCACAACAATTTCCGTATCCTGGCCGAAGAGATGCTGCGGATGCACATGCGGCTCGCGCAGGCGCGCCCGGAGGATGTTCCCCCGCGCGAGGCGATGGCGCCGCCGCAACACAAGGAGCGCATCGTGGCCCTCGCCGACGAGTTGTTCGGAAGCCACGAGGCCGCGATGCGCTGGCTTTCGAGCCCTAAGCGGCGCCTGCACGGCCTTGCGCCCATGGCCCTGCTTGACCTGGAGGACGGCGCGAAAGTGGTTGAGGAGATGCTCCACCAGATCGCCAACGATTAGCGCAGGGGCCTGCGTGATCGCCGCCGCGGGCCCGCTCGGCGGCAGCACCCCTGGCCTTGGCGCGCCCGTGGGAGAGGCATTCCTGCGACGGACGAAGAGGCGCGGGCCCCTTTTGGGGGCACGCCGTCGAAGGCCGCCGGCTTTGCCGGTGGATCGCTACCTTTGAACGGAACTGAACAGGGCGCCGAGGCTCTGATAAAGCTGCTGGGCTTCGGGCAGCGTCAGGGTGATTTGCCGGCTGGCGACCTGGAATGCGATCGTCACCTCGAGCGCTCGCTCGCCGACCGAAGGCGCGATGGCCGTCGCGCGCGGCTTTGCGCCGCGTGCCATACGGTTGGCAGGGACCGTCGCGCGCACCTTGGAGGTCTTGGCCGCGGCGTTCGTGCCGGCGGCCCCGGCCTTCCGCCGGGGAACCCGTGCCCGCCCCTCGGTCGGCGCGCTCGATTCGCGCCGCCGATACCCGAAAACGGTGCGTTTGAGCGTGGGATGGGGGACCTTCTGGCGTTCCAGAACCTGCTCGTCTTCCGTGAGGACCGTTAGAACCGGCGCGATGTCGGTGATCTTCTTGCCGGTCTTGTCTGCAATCTCCTTGGCGACCAGGAATTGCCCGCCCGCGCCGTCGATGACGTTCAGAATTCTATCCTTTACGAATGCTTGACCTTGATGATCCATGTTGTCTGCCTTGTTTTCCCTGATGTCTAAATGATGTCTAAATCGTCGATATCTTCAATCTAGAATATGCGCGGACGCGCGGCGCCGGCGTGCGCGCATTTTCACGAATGGTTCGGCCGCGAAAGCCGCATCGCGCCTGGTGTTTGCCACTCTCCAATATTTTTTGGACACCCCAACGTGCCGGCCGTTCCGCGTATTCCTAAACGCCATGGTAGTGACTCGATCACCGATTGGGCATCCTGAAGATCCTGTATGCAGTATTCTATCATTCTCGCGGAGGAGAGTTAAACCAGTCGGATAGGTTTCTCCTGCTGGTAGGAAGCTGCTAAGGATCCCGTCGCCGAATTAGACCGGCGCCCAGGCAAGGCATGGGGCACGCGGGAAGGGTCTAGGCATCGTCCTGTCGTGCCCGAAGCGTCGATCCGGCGCGCTCTTCCCGGCGGTAGGCCCCGGCGCTTGATGGAGCACCTTAAGCCTTGAGCGGTCTGTGCGATTGAGCGCGTGCAGCCGATTGGTCTGGTGAGGAGATGCGCGCGCGGGGGTATAACCGAGCTATTGTTTTTACTATTGATCCGGCACGCTGAAGACTGAACTTTATGGGTGTTCTGATGTCAGCATTGCATGGACAAAGAAGACGCTCGATATCAGAAGCTGGAACAGTTGCACGAGAGGCGTAAGCAGGTCGTGCGACTGTACCGGAAGGGACAAGGGGTGATGGCCATTGTGGGCCTGACGGGGCTGAGTTACCCGGCGGTGCGACTGGCTGTTGATCTGTATGAGGAAGGCGGCTATGCGGCCTTGAAGCCGACACCACGTGGGCGTGCTGCCGGGGATGGCCGAACGTTAACGGCGGAACAGGAAGACGCCATTCGCCGCATGATCTGTGACAAGCGCCCCGAACAGTTGAAGATGGAATTTGCCTTGTGGAATCGTGCGGCGGTCATGCAGCTGATCGAGCGTGAGATCGGCATCAAGCTTTCGATACGTGGTGTTGGCAACTATCTGAGGCGCTGGGGCTTCACGCCGCAGAAACCCATCAAGAAGGCGTACGAACAGCGCCCGGAAGCCGTGCAAGCATGGCTCGATGAGCAATACCCCGAGATCGAGAAGCGCGCCAAGGCCGAAGGCGCAGAGATTCACTGGGGCGACGAGACCGCCTTGGTGAATACCGATGTGCGTGGTCGAAGCTATGCCCCCGCCGGCAAGACGCCTGTCACCTACACCGTGGGCGGTACCCGGCAGAAATTGTCGATGATTGCCACGGTGGCCAACCAGGGCAAGACACGCTGGATGATCATCGATGAGGCGTTCAATGCCGACAAGCTGATCGAGTTCCTCGAAGCTCTGATCAAGGATGCCGGCAAGAAGGTGTTCCTGATTCTCGATAACCTCCGTGTCCATCACAGCAAGCCGGTCAAAGCCTGGGTCGCAGAGCGTCAGGACAAGATCGAACTCTTCTACCTGCCCAGCTACAGCCCGGAACTGAATCCGGAGGAGCGTCTGAATGCCGACCTCAAGCAGACCATCGGGTCGAAGGTGCCAGCGCGGACCAAGGCAAAACTCAAAATGGCCGCAACCAACCACATGACGCAGCTCGAACACTCACCCGAACGGGTCAAAAGCTTCTTCCAGGATCCGCGGGTCAAATATGCCGCATGAAACTTCAAACTTCATCTGGCCGAATCAATAGAACGCGCGGGAGTGTGCCGGCATCACCAATCGACAAGCGGATTGCCCAAGGGCAACCCCACGGTGGCTATGCCGTCAGAGTCGATCGCGCGTAAGAAAAGGTTGGTGCGAGGCCTCCACCGGGATGCTGTAGGGATAAACCCCGAGAGCCCGGATGCCCCTCGCATGCCTGCCTTTAGAACCTCCTGGCTTTAGCCATGGGGGGCAGCCGGTTCAGCCGTTTTCTGTCGATGCTCGGGCAGATCATCCTGCTGGTCAATTTGCCCGTTGTCCTGCTCGCGCGGCCCGTGCTGTCTTGGTTCAGCATTTTTGCGCTGATGGTGTCGCCCGCGTTGATGGCATGCTTGCAGCTGACGCTCTCGCGTGTGCGGGAGTTTGATGCTGATCGCGGCGCCGCCGATCTGACGGGCGACCCGGAGGCGATGGCGATGGCGCTCGCGAAAATAGAGCAGGACGAATCGCGGCCGGCGGGACTGCCCTTCTCGTGGCGTAACCCGTTCGGCATCCTGATGGTTCGAACGCATCCCCGGACCGACGAGCGGATTCGCCGCTTGGCGGTGCTTGCCTTGAGCCGGGAATTGCGGGGCGAGGCCGGGAAAGGGGGGCATTCCCCGCCCTTGGTCGTTTAGGACGCCAAGGCCTGCGCTTGCGTGGTCGAGATGTCAGTGATCGTTTAAATCCACGTCAGTGCGTGGCGCTGAGGAGCGGGAACAGTTCTTTCAGGCCATTGGCCATCATCTGAATGGCGATGGCCGCGACCAGCAGACCCAGCAGTCGGTTGGCGATGTTGAGGCCCGTCGTTCCCAGGGCGTGGCCGATCGGGACCGCGAGCCGCAGGATGACCCATATGAGGACGGCCGCGGCCGCGATGCAGGCTATGAACATGGCGTCGGCGGCCCAGCTTCGGCGGTTCATCGCGACGATCACCATGCTGATGGCGCCGGGTCCGGCCAAAAGGGGGATGGCCAGCGGAACGATGCCGAGGGATTCTTGCCCATCGATTTCGCTTGCCTCCGCCGCGGTCTGACGCACGTTGCCCGGCGTGGCGTGCAACATCGCGAAGGCCATGGCAAGCAGCACGAGCCCTCCTCCCAGGCGGAAGGATGCGAGGCTGGCGCCGATCAGCTCCAGGATGGTGGCGCCGGCGAGGCCTGACAACAGCAGCACGATGAAGACCGTCAGGCTGATGACCTGCGCGAGATGCCGGCGCTGAACGTCGGTGCGGCCCGCCGTGAGTGACAGGAAAACCGGGACCGCAAAGAAGGGGTCCAGCACCGCGATCAGCTTGATCAGGAAACGCAGATATTCCGTTCCCGCGAAAGCGAACATCGATGGCCTGTTCCTAAAAAATTGCGCATATCTGCGCATCGGATTTATCCGCAGTCGGTTGACGCACTTTCGTGCCCAACTCGACCCTCTTGACGCTCAGTTGCGCCGGAGAACGAGCAAGCAGGATTCGACGCACTTCCTGGTAGGG